>MICJ01000001.1 GCA_001830835.1 Syntrophobacterales bacterium GWC2_56_13
ATTCATATTGCCCGGACGTACATGGGGCGGAAAAAGAACTTTACGGGCCAGAATTTTTGGGCTCGTGGTTACTTCGTGTCCACAGTCGGAACGGGTGAAGAAACCATCCGAGAATATATCAGGCGACAGGAGAAAGAAGATCGTCGCCTCGATCAACCGAGTATGTTTGAAGAAGAACCACCTTCAGGTGGTCAATAAACAAACCGCTTTGAGCGGTTCACAAATTCGTACCTCCGGCAGAGCCGGAGGTACGATAATTCTATAGAAACTTTGATGAGATGTCGAGAGAAAATTTTCGTCGAGGATTTTGACCACAAAATATGAGGTGCGTTGCCGATTATTGTGCGAGTGATTTATCGCGTCGGCTGTCTTTTTGATAAATCGGCTCACCTTTTTGTTGATTTACCTGCCACGAAGGCCATTTTTAGCGGCATTCAGGCAGACCTATCCTTCACGCCTCAATTTAGCTTCGCTGATTCTTCAAATTCTCAAAGCTTTCGCCTGAATATATTCGTCCCAGGAATATTCAGAGTCCCAATAGAGGAGATCGTCATGGATGGGGAGTTGAGAAACATCGTCCATGTCGCATTGGGAAACTTGCTTGCCTGTTTTGTGTATTCGGCGGCGGCCTGGACCTGACGAGCCGGATGCCCAGGTGATTGAGGATGGCCCGGATCACCGACGGGTCTTCGATGCTGCTGCTGATCCGCATGGCGCCCTTGCACTTCGGACAGACCAGGGGATCGACTTCGTAGATCTTCTGTATCAACCTGGCCCAGTTTCGCCGAAAGACCTTTGCGTCCCCCTCCGGTTCGGGGATGCAAGGAATGGCCTCTTCGCTACCGTCCTTCTGGCGTTTTCCTCGCGAGACATTGCTGTACCAACCATAGTATCGGACCATCTGTTCCCCCCGGTTCGGGACATGCGAGCACATGGCCGCGAGCCACTCCGGGGCGTCGAAAATCTTCCGGTCTTTGCTGCCCATCGCTGAATAGATGACAGTCCCTTCGTTGTCGAGATACTGCATCCGTTCCTGGGAGAAGGATGCCCGGATGATGTACCGCGCTAGGTTGCAGGCTGGTGATTAGAGGTTGTGGTATTCCGCTTTCCGTTTATCCATCATGGCCCTTATCCCTTCTTTACCGTCTTCCGTCGAAAGACATAGGACTTGGGTTCGGTTTTCCATCTTGATTGCGCTGTCAAGACTTGGGGCATCTATGCTGATATTGAGCACTTCCTTTGATAAGCGCACGCCGAAGGGCGCATTTTGCAGGATCTCCTCTGCAAGCTCCAAGGCGGCATCGTTCAGCTTGTCATCGGGAACGACCTTGGATACCATGCCAAATCGATCTGCTGTAGCAGCATCGATGAACCTGCCTGTGTAAAGATATTCTGCGGCACGGGAAAAGCCGATTATCCGGGGAAGAAAATAGGAACTTCCCATATCGACTCCCGAAAGGCCGACACGGACATACCCGGCGTTCATACGAACGGACTCACCGACAATACGGATATCGCAGGCCAGCGCCATACTGAAACCAGCGCCAACGGCGAACCCATGGATGGCGCCGATGATCGGCTGCGGGCAGCGGCGCATGTTCAGTATAATGTCCGACACAGCCTGTTGCATTCTATAATATGTATACTGTACCCGGCCCATGCCCTGCTCAGGAGGAGGTTCACTCGAGAGTTCTGTCAGGTCCGATCCGGCACAGAAGGCCCGTCCGTTTCCCCGAAGGATGATCACGCGGATTTGATGATCATCACGCATTTCGGTTAAAAAATGGTTTAAATCAGTAACAAGCTGAATGGACACGGCATTTAGCCTTTCAGGACGGTTGAGATACAGGATGCATATTGCGCCACGCCGGTCTTCTTCCAATGTTTGGTACTTTTTCGTTACCATAGGTGCTTCCCTCCTTTAAGGAATTGCATACAATACACACCACCTTCTCTTGGGGGTCAATATTAGGATAAGGGTTCAGGGATGTCAATAAGAAACCACGTGAAAATATTCAAACTTCCTCAAAGGTATTGAGTTTGCCCGACAGTATCGGCAGCGATGCAACCCAGATACATCTTGACAAAACAAAATTATCATCTAAATCTTATACGTACTTGTCAAAAGGCCAACGGCATATTATTATAGTGTTGATCGACTTTTTAAACAATCCAACATTGACGACCTCGTAAAAAGTCAGAATTTGCCATTTTGCTGTTTGTAAGTACCTGAATTCGTTGATTGCAAATTTTCAAAATTAGCCATTTGGGGACTTTATACGATTGTATCAAATATGCTACATTTAAATATGCTGTTGAGTTTTTGAATTATGCCAACAAAGGGAGGTTTTATTCAAGTTCCCAATGGGGAAAATTTAGAAGAGAGAGAGGTGATCATCGATCATTAATGTTGAATCAGCTTCTCGGCAGGAAAGTACCCTAACTTATTTTCGCCCATAACGGTGGGCAAGCTCAAGGTGAAGAACCGCATCGTACATCCCCCTACCACCACAAACTTCGCTTCGGCGACCGGCGAAGTGACGAATCTCATGGTGGACCATTACGCCAGTATTGCCAGGGGGGGGCTGGCATGATCATCGTGGAGAATACCCAAGTCAAGTATCCCCAGGGCAAGAATGTGGTAAGGCAGCTCCGACTGGACGGTGACAAGTACATCGCCGGATACAAGGAACTGGCCGACGCCTGCCACATGTATGGATGCAAAATAGTCCAGCAAATCCATCACGCCGGTAGGCAGGTCACCATGGAGCTCACTGAAGGCGACGAGCCCATCTCGGCCTCTGACACCACCTGTATGGTCATGCAGACCCCGGCACGGGCCGCCACCAAGGAGGAAATCGAGGACCTCATCGAGAGGTATTCCCAGACCGCGCTGCGGGTCAAGAGGGCCGGCTATGACGGCGCAGAATTCCATGGCGCTCACGGCTACCTCATTGGCCAGTTTCTTTCTCCTTACACCAACAAAAGGACCGACGAATACGGCGGCTCGCTGGAAAACCGGATGAGATTCCTTCTGAAAATCATCAAACGCACACGCGAAAAAGTGGGCCCGAATTTCCCGCTCTGCGTGCGCTACAGCGTGGAGGAAATGGTACCGGGCGGTCTCACGCTGGATGAATCCAAGGAAATTGCCAAGGGCCTTGAGGAGGCAAGCATCGATTTCCTGGACATCTCATGCGGGATCTATGAAAGCATGCAGATGCTGTTGGACGTCCAGAGACTTCCAGAAGGATGGAGGGTCTACCAGGCGGAAGCCATCAAGAGTGCGGTGAACATCCCTGTGATCTGCGTGGGCAATATCCGCACCCCTTCCTTCGCCGACAAGATAGTGGCTGACGGCAGGGCCGATTTTGTGGGTATAAGCCGCGGATTGTGGGCTGACCCCGACTGGCCTACCAAGGCCTTTGAAGGGCGTGAAGACGAGATCAACCGCTGCATCAGCTGCAATATTGGCTGCATCGGCGGCCATGTCTTTGCGGATCTGCATGGTCGCTGCACCGTCAATCCTTTCATTGGGAGGAGGAAAGAGTTGGTGGAAATCGCTCCCGCTCCCAAAGCCAAGAAAGTACTCGTCATAGGCGCTGGGCCTGCCGGCATGTGGGCTGCCACGACGGCCAAAAAAAGAGGGCATGATGTGACACTTTGGGAGAAGTCTGGTGTTCTTGGAGGAACACTGCATCTCGCGGCAGCGGCTCCGGCCAAGAGCAAGTACCTGTGGTCGAAGGAGGACTGTGAAAAGAGCCTGAACAAGGCGGGGGTCAAAATAGAACTGAACAAAGAGGCCACCGCCGCTGAAGTGAAGAAATTCAAACCCGATACGGTTATAGTGGCCGCAGGGTCCACTCCGATACTGCCTGACATTCCTGGGAAAGAAAAGGCGGTGCAAGGAATTGACGTTCTCAGCGGCAAGGTAAAGGATGTGGGAAACAGCCCCATTGTCGTTGGAGCCGGTCTGGCGGGAATGGATCTCGTTATCATGCTGGGCGAGCAGAAAAAGAACGTCACTCTGGTCAGCCGCCGTACTGACCAGTACCTGCCCACTGATGGGCCCGGGGCAGACATGGAGCCCATCCATCGTTTCGACCTCTTCATGACCAGGATACCCAGCTACAAGCTGAAGATCGTTCCCTTTTCCACGTCCAAGGAAGTCACCGACAAGGGGCTCATTGTGACGGACAAAGACGGAAAGCAAAATATGGTGGAGGGCAGCAAAGTCATTCTCGCCCTCGGATTCACCCCGAATGAACAACTGGTGGAGGAACTGCAAGGTGTAGTGCCTCAGGTTTTGAATGCAGGCGACAGCATTGAACCTCGCAGAGTAATAGAGGCCGTGTGGGAAGGATTCACCGCGGGTAGACTCTGCTAAGATGTTTTTACACCCATTTGAACTGGGGAGGCGGTGAGCGTACGCGCCGCTTCCCCCAATTCCCAATTCTATAATATCACTACAGCGAATTCTTAAATAGATAATTTTCATGGAATCCTGCATGGGGAGAGTCAGGGCGAATGAGCGGGGATTATGCTTGTCAATGCCTGGGCCGGAAACGGCTTTTGGCATGAAGGGGGAGATATGCCCATATCTAAATACGGATTCCTATGCGATGAAACCTGTAATGATCTACAAGGTCATGATGAACATTCAGCGGGTGAGAGGGGAATTTTCCTGACATCATCCGGTGTTGAAGTCAACACAGAGCCCCTGACCGGTCCATTAAAATCTTTAGGCCCGGGTTTGCCCGTGTGAAATGCAAAGACTGCGGCCACGAATACCTCCTGGCATTCTCCTGCAAGCGGCGTCATTTCTGCCCCTCCTGCCATCAGAAGCGGGTGGTGGAATTCGGGGAGTGGCTGTGCATGGATGTCCTCAAAAAGGTTCCCCACCGGCATTTCGTTCTCAGCATCCCGAAGATCCTCCGTCAGACATCTCCTGCACGCATCAAATTATTAAAGCGTTATGACTGGATGTATGCATCCCAGGAATAGTCGGGGTCGGCGTAGCAGTATGTGTCTTGATGTGGCTTAGGGGGATGATCAGTGGATTCGGATTCAAGTAATGTCGGCGGGGCGTGTATTTTCGGCGGCGGCCTGGACCGGACCAGCCAGATTCCCAGATGCTTGAGGATGTCCCGGATGACCGACGGGTCTTCAATGCTGCTGATTATCCACATAGTACCCTATACTCTTCGGGCAGATCAAGGGATCTAACTCGTAGATCTTTTGAATAAGACGCGCCCAGTTCCGCTGGAAGATCTTTTCATCCCCCTGGGGTTCGAGGATGCAGGGGATAGCCTCGTCACTGCCTTCCTTCTGCCGTTTTCCCCGCGAGACGTTGCTGTAGTAGACGTAGTACCTCATCATCTGCTCGCCCCTGTTCGAGATGTGTGAACACATCGCGTCCATCCATTCGTAAAGGAAATACCTGCGCAGGATCTTCGGGGTGCTGAAGCGGTGTTTCGCCTGCTCGATATAAGGCCGCCAGAAGCCGTACTGCCGTGTCAAACTCGGGCGCATCGTCTTCGAAGATCAGCCGGACATGCTCGTCTGGGACGACCGCTTGCGACATGCGTGCCTGGGCTGACCTCAACCCGACGCTATTCGCCGGCGGCGTCGCCGAACTTTCGGTCGCGCGTCTGTATGCGCTCCTTGACGCTCTTGGCGCGGGCCTCCGCGCCGTAGGTGCCCAGCAGCTGGCGATGCGGGATGGTGAGCATGTAGTTTTTGAACGCCGCCTCGATGGCCCGGCGCTGGCCCTGAATATCCAGGGTCTCGTTCACCGACGCCTTGGCCAGCTTGAGGGCAAAGGGATCCTGCAGCGCGATCCGCTGGGCGAGTTTGAGCGTCTCCGGTGCGAGCGCCGCGCGCGGGACGACGCGATTGACCAGCCCGAGCCGGAGCGCCGCCTGAGCGTCGACGTAGTCCCCCGTGAAGAGGAACTCCTTGGCCTTGCGCGGCCCGAGGTCCCACGGCATGCTGAAGTACTGCACGTGCGCGCCGCCCCACCGCACCGACCGGTCGGCGAAGACGGCGTCCTCCGCGGCCACGATCAAGTCGCAGCAGGACGCGAGCATCAGCCCACCCATGATGCAGTAGCCCTGAACCTGGGCGATGGTCGGCTTGGGCAGGTCCCGCCAGCGGAGTGTCGTCTCGAGGTAGAGCTCGGACAGCCGCTTGAGGTTCTCGGGCAGGCCGGCGCCGATCGGGTGCGCCTGCTGGTCTTCGAGTTCCTCCGGGCTGCCGATGTCGTGCCCGGCGGAGAAATGCTCGCCCGCGCCGGCCACGATGACGGCGCGGACGTCGCCGTCGTCCATCGCTCTGCGGAAGGCCTCATCGAGCTCGAGGAGCATCACGCGGCTCTGGGCGTTCAGGACGTGAGGCCGGTTGGTGGTGATGCGGAGAACCGCGCCAAGCTTTTCGTAGAGGATCGTGCGGAAGTCCATCGAGTGCCTCCTCGCTGAGGTGATCAACGGGAACGACCATTCAGAGCCGCTCGGGCCTGCATGGATACTCAACTCCGTTCCCATCGAAAGTCAACCACTCCCCGAGGCGTCCGTGCTTGTCGACGGGTCGAGCGAGATGGTAGGATGCCGGCGTGAAGCTCGTTTCATTTCAGCCGGCCGGAACACGCGACATACTGCCCGGCGTACTCACCGAGCGGGGCGTCGTGAGCGTCGCTGACGCAGTGCCACTTTCCGATGTCCGGCTGCGCGCCCCGCTTCCCCAGCCGGGGAAAATCCTGGCCTGCATCGCCACCGCTGACGAGATACCGGAGCCCAACGATGTCCACGTGCAGTTCTGGGTGGATGGCCAGCTCCGGCACAACTACAACACGGACGACATGGAGCACCGGGTCCCCGAGCTCATCGAGTTCGCGACGACCATCACACTCAACTCGGGTGACATCATCGCCTGCGGCACGAACCACGAGGGCCTGGGCCCACTGCAGGATGGCGAGGCCGTGGAGTTCGACATCCACGGCCTCGCGCATGCGGCTCCACGTGCGCGATCCGCTCAAGCGCTCATGGGAGAAGGGCGTGTACATGGGTCCCGACTCGACCAATCCTGAAGCCGTCAGGTGCAACCGGCCACTTCCTTCCTGAGGTTCTCCTTTTTAATAAGAACTTGCTTTCTGTATAAGGAAGTATAGGGAAGCCACGCTTGTATGTCAATGAAATATTGGTCACATGTTGGCAAACTATCCCTTGACAAGCAAAAACGGCCCCCCTATACTTCCAACCATCGAAAGCAATACCTTATCAAAAAAGATATCAAACAAAGGCGATAAGAGAAGGGGAGACAAGAGATGAAGCCCGATATGATAGATACAGGAAGGTTGATTGAGTCTGTGTGTGCAGATGATTTGTTTTGGAGGTGAATCCACATGGTGATCAAGACAAAAGCGGATTACGTCAAAAGCTTAAGGGAGCAGAAACATGTTGTCTATTACAAGGGAAAGCGCGTGGAGGATGTGACGACCCATCTGGGCTTCATTCCTCATATCAATGCAGCAGCTAAAACCTACGAATTGGCGCTTCAGCCTGAACATGAGGATTTGATGACAGCCGTATCCCATCTCACAGGCGAAAGGATTAATCGATTCACCCATATTCATCAAAATCGAGAGGACCTCATTAAGAAGGTCCAGATGATGCGGCTGATTTCTCACGAAACAGGAAGTTGTTTTCAACGCTGTGTTGGATTTGATGCCTTGAATGCTCTTTACAGCACCACCGTTGAGATCGATGAGAAATATGGAACGAATTATCATCAGCGGCTCATTGAATACGTAAAATATGTTCAAAAGAGTAACATCATGGTGGTGGGCGGCATGACGGACACCAAAGGCGATCGTTCGAAGAGTCCCAGCAAACAGTCCGATCCGGATCAATTTCTGCACGTGGTTGAAAGGAGAAAGGACGGGATTGTCGTCACGGGTGCAAAGGTTCACCAGACCGGGGCTATCAATTCCCACGAGATTGTGGTGATGCCTACGGTTGCGCTGGGTGAGGAAGATCGAGATTACGCTGTGGCGTTTGCTTCGCCTCTGAATGCTCCAGGGGTGGTGCTTATTTTTGGCCGGCAAACCAATGAGGAGAGGAAATTCGAAAAAGGGATCGACATTGGTAACCTTGAATTCGGTCTGGTAGGGGGAGAGGCGCTGATCATCTTTGATAAGGTGTTTGTGCCATGGGACCGCGTTTTTATGTGTGGGGAATATGACTTTGCGCAAATGTTTGTGGAGCGCTTTGCGGCGTTGCACAGGCAGAACTATGGAGGGTGCAAGGGAGGGCTTTCAGATATACTGGTCGGAGCGTGTGGAGTCGTTTCGGAGTATCAGGGAACCGGAAAGGCTTCCCATATCAAGGATAAACTGGCTGAAATGATGCATCTGGCAGAGACGATTTATTGCTGTTCGGTTGCCTGCTCAGCCATGGGGCACAAAATGAAGGCTGGGAATTATGAGCCGGATACACTCCTGGCCAATGCAACGAAATACAACGTGACAAAGAATGTTTATGAAGTGGCAAGACTGGCTCACGATATTGCAGGAGGGATCATTGCGACCATGCCTTTCGAGGACGACCTAAGGAGCCCTGAAATTGGGAAGTACGTTGAGAAATACATGACAGGGGTCGAAGGAGTTTCAGCCGAAAACCGGATAAGGATTCTTCGCTTGATAGAAAACATGACAGGGGGGACGTCCTTAGCTGAGTCGATGCATGGGGCTGGATCGCCTCAGGCTCAGAAGGTGATGTACAACCGCAGAGGAAACATGGAATACAAAATGAAGCTTGCCAAGAAATTCGCCGGGGTTAAGGAGTCAAAATAGGGGATAGAGATGACATCACAGTCGCATTGAACAGACCCGACAGGAACACTTCCAAAGCCTTGTAATGCGGGTTTTGTTTGCATTGAATGGGCTACAAGGATCCACCAAGAGTGAGCTGATTTCTCAAAAGGGCGGCCGCTGCTCCACCTCCCTTTCCCAACCGCATCGCCAGCCCCTGCTTTTCGATGCCAAACTATCCCTTGACAAGCAAAAACGGCCCCCCTATACTTCCATCCATCGAATGCAATACCTTATCAAATCAAATATCAAAGATTGCAGATTTTTTAGGAGATCATCAGTCTTGATGGTGCCGAGCAGACAAAAGCGCCTGGGTAATACGAAAGATTCCGGATTGGAGATGACCAAATGGATATCAAGGAAATGATCAAGCACCAGAGGAAAGCGTATTATAAGCAATTGAGCGAAGCTCCGGCAAACGGTGTAAAG
>MICJ01000002.1:0-34294 GCA_001830835.1 Syntrophobacterales bacterium GWC2_56_13
GCGGGGAGGCGGAGTATCGCCAGATACGATCGGATGGTTCTCTGCACTGGATGCACGACCGGTGGATCATAATCACGGACGAGACGGGAAATCCTGTGATTATCGAGGGCATCGTGCGGGACAACACCGAGCACAAGCGGACGGAAGAGGATCTTAAGGAATCCGTGGAGCATTTGCGCCGGGCCATTCATACGACGATCCAGGTGTTGGTCTTGGCCGTGGAGACGAAGGATCCCTACACGGCGGGGCATCAGAAGCGGACCGCGAATCTGGCCCGGGCCATGGCCGCGGAGATGAACCTCCCTCCGGAGAAGATTGAAGGTCTCCGGATGGCCGGGGTCATTCATGATATCGGGAAGATCTCCATTCCTTCGGAGATTTTGAGCAAACCGAAGAAACTGCCCGCAATGGAGTATTCCTTGATCAAAGAGCACGCCAGGTATGGCTATGAAATCCTGAAGGACGTGGAATCTCCCTGGCCTTTGGCGGATATAGTCCATCAGCATCATGAACGGATCGATGGTTCCGGTTATCCCCGAGGGCTCAAAGGGGAGGAGATTCTCATCGAGGCCCGCATCCTGGCCGTTGCCGACGTCGTAGAAGCTATGGCGTCTCACCGTCCTTATCGACCGGCTCTGGGAATGGGCGCTGCTTTGGAGGAAATTGAGAAGAACAGAGGCATCCTGTACGATCCGGCTGCGGTAGAAACTTGCCTGAGGCTGATCAGGGAGAAGGGCTTTCAACTTGAGGCGGATGCCAATCACACAGTTAAAACCTGATTTCAGACGCCTTATTGATAGCGATGAATCCTGTTGACATATTTTCCAAAGTGGGTACAATGGCCGCCCGTCGTCAAGAAGGCATCCCGGGAACGATTACTGTTAGGAAGGGACCTCAGGAAGCGACTGCTGCCCCGCCGGGGTGGGTCGTAAGAACTGAGTAAATACGCGCCCATGGCTCAGCTGGATAGAGCGTCAGACTACGAATCTGAATGTCGGAGGTTCGAATCCTCCTGGGCGCGCCAATAAAAACAAGGGGTTATCCATTTACGGTTAGCCCCTTGCTTTTTTATGCTGCTCTGTATGGGCAATGTGGAGAAACCGGTCTACTCGACTCAAAAAAGGAGAAACTTATAATGATAGAAAGTTTAAATCGGTTTTGGCAAGTTTCAGTTTATGATCAGAAAAATGGTATGTCGGAATCTCGTACCCACTATCTTGATCCATGGTGCGAAATGATGACGAGTATTTTTATCAGCAATTCAGATTACAAGGTAGAAGGCCCCACAATAGAAGGCGCGACAATAGAAGTAATGCGTAACTTTTTGGGTAAGGAAAATAATTGCAAAAAAAGCCTGGATAGCTTAATAGGAACGTGTGCATATAAAGGAGTAGCAAAAAGAGTTTTACAAGCGACTGCCGGGGGCGACACTGGGTTATGGGCGGGGATGTTGCTGGAAGGAGTTAAGGCGTTAAGACAATCGAGACTGTTTGTTTGGGAAAGGGAAGGGTTCGATTTCACGCCTTACTTACCATTAATTGAAAATGATTTTCGTGATAGCTGTATCCGCTTTAGTACGCCTGAAGGCATGCAAAGCATACTTAATCTAAGCCATCTGCTGGAACATACCAGAGGGGATTTGCTGTTTTCCCGGTACCAGTACTGCTTTTTGCAAAGTCAAAATCTTAGACAATTGGTCACAGTGGGATTAGCCGACTCCTTTCACGAAATGACATTGAATCTTGAGCTAATAGATACAAAGATCACTTCCAGCAGTACAAAAATAATCAGAGCGCCGCAAGAGATTTGCTTTGAAGCGGAACATAAGGGCAATAACCTTAAAGGTAAAAAACTTTCAGCAGTGGCTGCAAATGAATGGGCAAGGGAATTGCGGGGATCTGATAGCTGTACCCACCTGGCTGATTTAGCAAGGGAGGCAGCAAGTTCTCTTAATTATTGGTATATTCAGAAAAAAAACAACAGCGTTCATCAGAATTTTCTGGTGGCATAAAATAAATCGAATGCCGTTCAATAATCATTGGCCGCTTTCAGGGTGTACAGGCAGGGGGCCGTTGGGGATCACATCTTCGGGCATGACCTCCACGTACTCTCCCCGGATCATCTTCATCTGTGTCAGGATGGCAGGGATCACCTTGGCTTCCGTGGAGCGGATGGCTTCTTCGATCGTCATGAACCCGCTCACCTCGACCAGGTTCACGATCGTCGGAAGAACCATGCCGAATTTACCCTGCTTGCACTGTTCAAGGGCATCCTTTGGTCTGATCCAGACATGCCCTGTCAGCTCCAGGCCATCGTGCATTCCTTCCTGGTCAGCCGGGGCTTCCGCCAAAAAAAAGCGAACGTCATAACGGTAGGGAAGCGGCTCCGGCGTGATCCAATGAGAAAAATAATGAAGGTGATCGGTCGCCAGTGTCAACCTCTCCTGTTCCAATATGTCCAGAAAGCCGATCCGGCCCTCGATGAGGGCGCGGCGGTAGGCGCTGTATTGGGCTTTTTGTACTTCCGAATCGATGGAAACGAGGGACCCGTCCCTTTCATAAGCCAGGAGCAGTCCAACTTCCTCGAAGGTCTCGCGAATTCCTGCAATCCAGGCGCCGATAGCTTTCTCAGGCGGTAAGATATCGCGAATCAGGCTTCGAGCCCTTGCCTGATTCAGGCCCCGACAGAATCGTTCCACCTCCGGCGCGTAATCCTCCTCGTCCAGGCACCCGCCGGGAAAGACGTAGCAGTCCGGCGCAAAAATGCTGCCGGGGTGCCGTAAAACCATGAGCACCTCGAAGTCCCGTCCGGATGAATCGCACGGCCTGCGAAGGATCATGACCGTGGCGGCGTCTCTGGATATTGTGACCATAGTCATAAAAAGAGGCACTCCCGCACCATGCTGCTCATGGGCTGGAATGCCTCTTAAATTGGTTGGCAGATCCGCTTAGATCGCTTTTACGTTTTCCGCTGCCGGACCTTTGGGTCCCTGCACAACATCGAAACTGACGCGCTGACCTTCGGCCAACGTCTTGAAGCCAGTCGCCTGAATGGCGCTGTGATGAACGAACACATCCCCGCCGTCATCCTTCTCGATGAACCCGAAGCCTTTCTGCTCATTGAACCACTTCACTTTACCTTCTGACATCGCTTGCATCCTCCTTTCATAAATTTTTCCTAAGTCGGATTTCCACCATGCCAGAAAGAAAAATCCACCGAAACTCTTAAAGCTTGATGGGCACCTTCAGCACTGCAAAATGTCTTAATCCAAACTTATGTTGATGGGACTTTATTCTGCCATCTGTTGAAAGTCAAGGATTTATTCGCAGCCGCAGGACCTGGTAAAAATAGGTGAAAATCCGGTCGATTTATCCTATAATGCTATCGTTTATCCAGAAACGGAGAATCCATGCCGGAGAGTGAGAGGAAGGTGAGACGATTGCCGGATCAGGAATACCGTCGGGCCATCGATCTTTCCCGGAAGATCGCCTTTGAGATCGGGACGCCCCGTTTCTACCGCGAAAGGGAAAGGGAGGCGGCTCTTTCCCGAAAACTGTTCGCCGCTGAACCGCTCGTCGCGTCAGCGCTCCGGATCGTCGAAGATCGGGGCGATTGTCTCGGTCATGGACTCTCCCACGTTCAAAAGGTGGCCGCCGATGTCGGCGCCCTGATCCTCATCGAGGAGGGGAGGCCTGACGCCCGCGTCCGGAGGCGGGTCCTCCTCGCCCACCTGGCCGGCCTTCTCCACGATATCCGGCGAACGGAGAAGGACCATGCCGAACGGGGGGCGCAAGAGGCGGAAAAGATCCTGCTGTCGTTTCCGCTCCGGGAGGACGAACGTGACGGCATTACCGGCGCAATCCGCAACCATGAAGCCTTCCGGCCCTGCCGGACCGCCGCCGGACCCGCAGCGCAGCTCCTCTCCGACGCCCTCTACGATGCGGACAAGTTCCGCTGGGGACCGGACAACTTCACGGAAACCATTTGGGCCATGATCATTCCCCGCAGAATACCGCTGCAGACCCTCCTGCCCCGGTTTCTCACGGGACTCGAGGGAATCCGAAAGATCCGGGAGAGCTTCCGGACGGCGACGGGTCGCGAATACGGACCCGACTTCATCGACCGCGGACTGGAGATTGGTCTGCGGCTCCATGAGGCATTAATCAAAGACGGATTCAAAGGAGAAAAGCAATGACGTCATTCACCATCAGGACGACGGCCAGAGTCGAAATGATCGACATCACGGATCGCGTCGCGGCCGCGGTCAGTGAAAGCGGGGTCAAAAACGGGTTCTGCCGTGTTTTCATCCCCCACACGACTGCGGCAGTCACGATCAATGAAAACGCCGATCCGGACGTCCCGCGGGATATCCTTGCGGCGCTGGACCGGATCGTACCGCTTTCCGACCGCTACCGGCATGCGGAGGGCAACGCCGCCGCCCATATCAAGGCCTCCCTTTTCGGGGCGTCCCAGACGGTCTTCATCGAGAGCGGCAGGCTGGCCCTAGGAACATGGCAATCGCTTTTCTTCTGTGAATTCGACGGTCCGAGAACGAGAAAGGCGTTGATTCAACTGACCGCCTGCTGAAAAAACGGCTCTGTAAAAAAGGCCACATAGAGAATCAAAAACCCCCGGAGGGGAGCCCCCGGGGGATAAAACGCCCGGCTATTCAGTCCGGACGGCGATCTTCTTCACCTTGGCCTGCGGGGCCTTGTGCAGGGCGATCTTCAGAACGCCGTTTTTCACGACTGCCTCGATCCGCTCGCGATCGATCTCATCGGAAACGGTAAACGCCCGCTCATAATCGCCGACGTCGTATTCCGCATAGGCGATGTTGCGCCTGGGCAACGCCTGGGGCTCTACCGCCCCCGTAATCGTGAGGACGTTTTTCTCCAGGATCACCTCGACCGACTTTTCATCCACACCGGGCATATCGGCGAACATCACCATCGCCTCCCCGGTTTCGATGATATCCACCTTCGGCACGTAAACCCGCCGGTTTCTCATCCGCTCCGTTTCCACCGGCGTCTGAGCCGGTTTCTTTTCATATTCACTCTTGCTGTCCATGATTCTACCCCCTATTCGCACTTGACCGAGATCTTCCTCGGCTTGTCCGCTTCCGCACGCGGCAGGGTGATCCGGAGGATGCCCCTGTCGTACTTCGCCTCGACCTTTCCCGCCTCCACATGAAAGGGGAGCTGGAGGCTCCGGGAGAACCGCCCGTGGTTGCGCTCCTGACGATGATAGCTCTCCCCCTCCTTGAGTGTCTCCGCCTCACGCAAACCGCTGATGGTCAGAGCATCGCCCACCACGGAAATGTCAACCACGCATGGATCCACACCGGGCAATTCGGCAGTCACCACCGTGTCGCTCTCCCCCACCCAGACATTCACCGGGGGCACTTCCTGTGTCAGGGGCTGTCCCAGCCCGGAAAAGATCCTGTTCATCTCCCGCTGCACACGCTGCATCTCCCGCAGGGGATCAGCCATTGCGCCAAATCTCCATAATCCTGGTCCAAACATATCTTTCTCCTCCCAAGCAGTGTTTATAAGATTTTTCTATAACCGGACGCTCTGAACGTGATCGCCGCAAGGAATAAATTGTGCTCAGCGCAACAAACCAATATCGTTCAGTTAGTACCGATTTCGGGCCTAATATAGGCACCAACTTGCAGTTGTCAAGATCGGGCATCGATGGGAAAAAAGATGGGCTTCTTTTTCGCAAAGCGGATGTCAACCCCTTCCTGAGGGGGAGAGAAAAACGAGATGTTTTCCGTGAAAGTAGGTGCGGAGTTTGATTCTATTGGGCGTCGAGGGGATCAGTTTTTGTAATGATGCCGACCATCTCCTCGTGGATGAGGCCGTTGGAGGCAAGGATGTGCGGAGAGAAGAGGCCATAAGGACCGCCACAGAGATCCGTTACGACGCCGCCGGCCTCGGAGACAAGAAGCCATCCGGCCGCGGTGTCCCAGGGCATGAGCTTCAGTTCCCAGAGTCCGTCGAAGCGGCCCGCCGCCACGTAGGCCAGATCGAGAGCGGCGGAACCGGCCCGGCGGATCGCTTGGGCATTCATGGCCATCGCCTTAAAGTAATTCATGTTGTTATTTCTATCCTCCCGGATGTCGTAGGGGAAGCCGGTTGCGAGAAGCCCTTCTTTGAGATTCGCCGTTCGGGAAACGGCAAGACGCAGGCCATTCAGGAAGGCCCCCTCTCCCTTTTCAGCCGTGAATAACTCCTCCGCCAACGGGTTATAGACGGCGCCGAGGCAAATCACCCCCTCCACCTCCAAGGCAATGGAGACGCAGAAGACCGGATAGCCGTGGGCATAGTTCGTCGTCCCGTCGAGCGGATCGACGATCCACCGAAAGTCTGAGCCGTTCGCGGTCTCGGGGGATTCCTCCGTCAGGATGTCATGGCCGGGAAACGCGTTGCGGATCCTCTCCATGATCAGCGCCTCGGAGAGCTGGTCCGCCTCCGTGACCAGGTTGATCTCCCCTTTGTAATGGACGATATGGCGGTTGTGGAACCTCTCCCGGAGGAGAGTTCCCGCCTCGCTGGCTACAGTCTCGATGAACTGCCGGTAATTGTTCATAGTCATATTCACACCATGTGAGAGTGTGGAGCGACCATACCAGCACAAAAGCGGATAAAAAACCAGGAGAAATTGACCATACCTGCCGGGCGCGCCGTCATCTCTGCTGCTCTCGTAAAAAAGTCGGTAAAGCCGTCATCTTTCTATTGCGCGATCGGAAGAATGGTGCTAATCGTATCCGTAACTTACATGGGAACGTGAATACAATGAAGGAAAAGGAAGATCTACCGGCTGCGGGGAAGACAACCGAGCTGCCGATAGAGGCTGTCCAGGATCTGAAAGCCGCCCGGGAGGCCCGCGGACTCTCGCTTAAGGACGTCTTCCAGGCGACGCGCGTCAGTTTGGTCAACCTTGCGGCAGTGGAGAACGGGGCATTCGACCGACTGCCCCCCCCCGTCTATGCGAGAAACTTCATCCGCAAGTACGCCCGTGCTGTCGGGGTTGACGAAAAGCCTTTTCTGAACCGCTATGAGAGGTATCTGGAAAGCCTGAAGCCGTGCAGCAAGGAGCCTGAGGTTCAGAAACCCTGGCCGGAAAATAACCGGCGTTACCCGTTCCTTTTTCTGTGCCTTGCCGCCGTGATCGTCGCCGGCATCCTGGTCTATGCACTCTTTCTCTATGACCAGTCCGGAAAAACGATCCCGCCGGCCCCGTCCGTCACAGCGCCTCCGGAAGCACAGATTAATCCCGCACCAGCCCCGCTGCCTTCAACCCCTGAAACTCGCGCCCAGGCATCAACGGAAGGTTCCGTGCCCGCTGCAGCAGAAACAGCCGGCCGGCCGGCCTTGACTGCGGGGGGGAAGATGCATCATCTCGTCATCGAAGCCCAAGAACTCACCTGGATCCGGATCACGGCAGACAGGGGCGCCTCCTACCAGGCCCTACTCAGGCCGGGGGACAGAATCGAGCGGACGGCCTCTGACCATTTTCAACTGGATATCGGAAATGCAGGGGGACTCCAACTCACTTATCAGGGAACTTCTCTGGGAAACCTGGGAAAGAGCGGCCAAGTCATCCACCTGCGCCTGCCGGAAAAGGCCGCGGAGGGGAAAACCTCCTGAAAAGGAAGTCCAATGCGGAGAGAGGTCTTGGACTTTTTTTTCAAAGCCGCCAGAAGTAATGTTTGACAATGCCCGGCCGATGATCTAAGATGACAGCCAAGAAAATCCTGAAAGAAGGTATAAAACCATGTTCGGAATAGGCATGCCTGAATTGCTGGTCATCCTGGTGATCATCCTGATCATCTTCGGCGCCGGCAAACTCCCCGAGATAGGGAGTGCGATCGGCCGGGGCATCAAGAACTTCAAGAAAGCCACCCATGAGCCGAACGAAATCGACGTCACGCCCACCGCCGAAAAGAAGTCCGATGAGAAGAAGCCCTGAGCCCCCTTTAGAAGGGGACGTCATCCTCCGGCAAAGGCCCCTCCGCCCCGGGCTGCGGAAGCGGTGGTCCTTCCTGCCCTGAATCGGCTCCCTTCTGGCCCTTCGAGTCGAGCATCTGCATGTTGGACGCAACGATCTCGGTGGTGTAGCGTTTGACCCCCTCCTTGTCATCCCAGGCTCTGGTCTGGATGCGGCCTTCCAGATAGACCAGCTTCCCCTTGTTCAGGTACCGGCCGCAAATCTCCGCCAGTTTCCCAAAGGTCACGATCCGGTGCCACTCGGTCTTCTGCACCTTCTCGCCGTTCTTATCCTTCCACTGTTCGTCCGTCGCTATCCGAAAATTGGTCACCATCGCACCGTCCGGCGTGTATCTCACCTCCGGATCGGCCCCCAGCCTGCCCACCAGGATCGCCTTGTTGATCATGCCCTACCCCCTTTCCCGAAACTTCAATGATAGCCGATCATACACAACTTGCTCCCTGGCCGCAATGTGAAAATTGGCGGACCAGCCATCCCCGTTTTACCCTGCAACTCTAATTCATGCTTGACTAATACTGGAAAAAAATATAGTCAAATTCACTCTATATTGAAACTGAACGGGGCAGCGCATCTATGGAAGAAAGTGAACTACTGAAAAAACGCAGGGAAAAGATCGAATCCCTGAAGGCAGACGGGATCGACCTCTACCCCAACGACGTCCGCGTCGGTGAGACGACGGCCGCGATCAGCGCGCGGTTCGGACAGACGGACCCCGAGGCGCTGGAAAAGGTGACGGAACGCTTCACCCTCGCGGGACGGCTGATGGCAGTCCGGGACTTCGGCAAGGCCGCCTTCATCACCATCCAGGACCGCAAGGGCCGGCTCCAGGCCTTCCTCCGCAAAAACCAGCTGGGGGAGAAGGCCTTTTCGCTTTTCAAGAAACTCGACATCGGCGACATTGTCTGGATCGCCGGGCGGGTCTTCAAAACAAAAACGGGTGAACTGACCATTGACGCGGAGGAGAACGGCCTGCGTCTGCTTTCCAAATCGCTCCGCCCCCTGCCGGAAAAGTGGCACGGCCTCACGGACATCGAGATCCGCTACCGACAGCGCCATCTCGACATGATCGTCAATCCCGAGGTCCGGCAGGTCTTCCACAAGCGGAGCCGGATCATCAGCCTCATCCGCCGCTTCATGGAGGAGCGGGACTTTCTCGAGGTGGAGACCCCGATGATGCAGCCCAAGGCCGGCGGCGCCGTCGCCCGTCCCTTCAAGACCTCTCATAACGCCCTGGGAATGAACCTCTTTCTCAGGATCGCACCCGAGCTCTACCTCAAGCGGCTAATCACCGGAGGAATGGAGCGGGTCTTCGAGATCAACCGGAACTTCCGGAACGAGGGGATCTCCACCTTCCACAACCCCGAGTTCACGATGATGGAGTTCTACCAGGCCTATGCGACTTATGAAGACCTGATGGCCATGACGGAGGAGCTCCTCGCCTCCGTTGGCCGGGATCTTTTCGGTTCGCTCCGGTTCAGCTACCAACGTCAGGAGATCGACCTGACACCCCCCTGGCGGCGGGTCACGGTCCGAGATGCCGTCGTGGAGATCGGCGGCGTCGAGGCGGCAGTTCTCGACGATCATGCCAAAATGGCTGACCACGCCCGGAAGCTGGGGATAGAGGTGAAAGAAAGCGACCCCCCCGGCAAGGTGCTGATGGCCGTCTTCGACGAAACGGTGGAGATGAACCTGGTCCAGCCGACTTTCGTCACCCATTACCCCGTGGACGTCTCGCCCCTCTCCCGGCGAAACGCGGCCGACCCCTCGCTGGCCGACCGCTTCGAGCTCTATATCTGCGGAAAGGAGATCGCCAACGCCTTCTCCGAGCTCAACGACCCCGTCGATCAGCGCCAGCGTTTTGAGATGCAGCTCAGGGAAAGGGAGGCCGGCAATCTGGAGGCCCATGAGATGGATGAGGACTACATCGGCGCCCTCGAGTACGGGATGCCGCCAACGGCGGGGGAAGGGATCGGAATCGACCGGCTCGTCATGCTCTTCACCGACTCCGCGTCAATCCGGGACGTGATCCTCTTCCCGCTCCTCCGGAAGCGGGAAGGCGCCCGGGATGAATCAACAACCGCGGTGGAAAATGATCAATGATGTCCTATGAATTCTTCATAAGCCTGCGCTACCTGAGGGCGAAACGGAAACAGGTGTTCGTTTCCATCATCACCTTCATCTCGGTTGCCGGGATCTTCCTGGGAGTCGCGGCCCTGATTATCGTCATCGCCGTGATGAACGGCTTTGAAAACGATCTGCGCAACAAGATCCTGGGGATCAATTCCCACATCATCCTCATGGAATACAGCGGCGCGATGCGGAATCATCCCCGGGTCATGCAGGAGATCTCCGGCGTCCCCGGCGTCGTCGCTGCAACCCCTTTCATCTACAGCCAGGCAATGCTGAAAAACGGCAGCAACGTGAGCGGCATCGTGCTCAGGGGTCTCTCCGCAAAGGACGCCCCGAAGGTGATTAACCTGGGAAAGATCAGCGAGGGAAAACTCGACTATCTGAAGGAGGGGGAACAGAGGATCCCCGGGCTGAAGCCGGAGTTAGCCGGACTCCCCGGGATCCTCATCGGCCGCGAATTGGCAAAGAATCTGGGGGTGTTCCTCTTCGAAACGGTTCACGTCGTCTCCCCCGCCGGGGTCTCCACGCCGATGGGGATGGTCCCCCGGATGAAGCCATTTGTCGTGGTCGGCATCTTCGAGTCCGGCTTCTATGAATACGACTCGACACTTGCCTACATCTCCCTTAAGAACTGCCAGGAATTCCTGAATATGGGCGACACGGTGACCGGGATCGAGATCCGTGTCGATGACATCTACAAGGCCGACCGGATCGCCAAGGCGATCGAAAAGAAGCTGGGCTACCCCTATTGGGGCCGGAACTGGATGGAGATGAACAGGAACCTCTTCTCGGCGCTGAAACTGGAGAAGCGGGTGATGTTCATCATCCTTTCCCTGATAGTCCTGGTCGCGGCATTCAACATCATCAGCGCGCTGATCATGATCGTCATGGAAAAAAACAAGGACATCGCCATCCTCAAAACGATGGGCGCGACAAGAGACGGCATCATGAAGATTTTCATCTTTCAGGGGCTCGTCGTGGGGGCGATCGGCACCTTCTTCGGCTGTCTCGCTGGGCTCGCCGTTGCCTTCAATTTGGAGTCTCTCTCCCGCTTCGTGGAGAAACTCTTCGGCTTCAAGATCCTTCCCGGCGACGTCTATTACTTAAACGAGCTCCCCTCGCAGGTCAACTACGGCGACGTGGGGATCATCATCTTAGGAACGATGCTGATCAGCTTTCTCGCGACGATTTATCCCTCTTGGCGGGCCTCCCGCCTTGACCCGGCGGAGGCGCTGCGCTATGAATGAGGAGAAAGGGGTAAGGGGTGAGGAGTGAGGAGGTTTTAACGCCTCACGCCTAACGCCTCACGCCTCTCATTATTTTATGATACAGGTCAAGAACCTCTACAAGACATTCATCAAGGACGGGCAGAAGATCGAGGTCCTCAAGGGGCTCAATCTCGGCATCGCCGATGGGGAATCCCTGGCGGTCGTGGGGGTTTCCGGGGCCGGGAAGAGCACGCTGATCCATATCCTGGGCGCCATCGACCGTCCGACGTCAGGCGCTGTGCTCTTCGACGGGGCCGACGTCTACACCTGGCCAGAACAGAAGCTGGCCGCCTTCCGGAACCGGAAGATCGGCTTCGTCTTCCAGTTTCATCACCTGCTGCCCGAGTTCAGCAGCCTGGAGAACACCATGATGCCCGCCCTGATCCAGCGGGTCCCGCAAGCGGAGGCAAAACGGCGGGCCGTGGCTATCCTGAACGAGGTGGGGCTGGGCGCACGAATCACCCACAAACCCGGCGAGCTCTCCGGGGGGGAACAGCAGCGGGTCGCCGTCGCCAGGGCGCTCATCCTGGAGCCGGAGGTCCTCCTCGCGGATGAACCTACAGGAAACCTTGACACGGAAACCGGAATAAAGATAGAAGACATCTTAATTGCTTTGAATCAACATAGGCGGATCACGCTGATCGTGGTCACGCACAACCAATCACTTGCAGACCGGATGACTCATCAAATCGGTCTGCGTGACGGAAGGATATACACCCGTGAATAGAAAGCTGTTTTTTGCAGGCATCGCGACATTTCTGGCCATGATTCTCTTCTGGCCGGCTCCGGGAACAGCGGCAGAAAACATCAAAAAGGTAGCGATCTTCCCCTTTGAGGTTTACAGCAACATTCCCGGAAGCGCCGCCGATCTCCGGGAAACCGTTTACCGGGGTATCGCCACAGAACTTCTGAAATCGAAAAATGTCCGGCTTGTCGAGAGGGAAACGATCACCGCCGCCACCGAAGGAAAGCGCCTCGACGACGCAGTCGTTCTCGAAGTGGGAAGGAAAACGGACGCCTTCTACACCATCACGGGCAGCATCTCCGAATTCGGGGACCGGATCAGCGTGGATGTTCGTCTGATCGATATCCGCGACGTGAAATTAATGCCGGGGGTCTTCGTTCAGGGCCGGGGCCGGGAGAACCTGGACGCCATTCTGGCCCAGCTCCGGATGGACATCATGAACAGGATCGCCGCCGAGCAGCGGATCGCCCGCGTCGAATTCAAGGGCAACCGCAAGATAGAGAACAGCGCCATCAGCCATGTACTGAAGAGTGCGCCGGGGAACATCTTTACCGACGCGGACCTTTCCGACGACATCAAGGGCATCTTCAGGATGGGGTATTTCGACGACGTCACAGCGGAGCTGACGGACGCCCCCGAGGGAAAGGTGATCACCTTCACCGTGGTGGAGAAACCCATGATCACGGAAATCCGGATCAAGGGAAACAAGGCCCTCAAAAAGGACGACATCGAGAGCGTCATGACCGTCCGGAGCCGGCAGACCGTAAACCCCGAGAAACTCAAGTCCGACATGGAAAAGATCAAGGACCTCTTTGACAGCAAGGGGTTCTACAATGCCGAGATCCGCTACGACATCGCGAAGGAGGGCGAGCGGGACGTCAGCATCATCGTCAGCATCGACGAACATGAAAAGCTCTACATCCGGAACATCACGTTCGAAGGCAACCGGACCTTCACGACAAAGGAACTCAAGAACATGATGACCACGAACGAATGGGGGATCTTCCACTTCTTCAGCGATTCCGGCCTCCTAAAGAAGGATCAGCTCAAGCAGGACGTGGGCAAGATCAATGCCTTTTATCTGAACAACGGTTTCATAAACGCCCAGGTCGGCGAGCCGGAGATCACCCATGACCTGGACGGGATAACCGTCAAGATCCCCGTCTCGGAGGGGAAACAGTTTCGCGTGGGCAAGGTGACGATCGCAGGCGACGAACTCAAAACCTCCCGGACAGACCTGCTGGCGAAACTTCAGATCGCCAAGAAGGACTTCTACGACCGCGAAGCGGTCATGAAGGACATGGATGTCCTGACGCAGGCCTGCAACGACGAGGGCTACGCGAATGCCGACGTCGTTCCCCGCACCGAACCCCAGGAGAAAACCCAGACCGTCGACGTTACTTATGAAATATCAAAGGCGAAGCTGGTCTATTTCAACCGGATCAACGTCACCGGCAACACCAAGACGCGCGACAAGGTCATCCGCCGGGAGCTCTCCGTAGTCGAAGGGGATCTCTACAGCCGGACCAAGCTCAAGAAAAGCTACATGGCTCTGAACCGGCTGCGCTACTTTGAGGAGATCGACTTTCAGGCCGAAAAGGGCCCCGACGAAACCCTGACTGACGTGAACATCCGCGTCAAGGAGAAGCCGACGGGGATCTTCAGCATCGGCGCCGGATACA
Organism: Syntrophobacterales bacterium GWC2_56_13; assembly: GCA_001830835.1. Lineage (GTDB taxonomy): Bacteria > Desulfobacterota > Syntrophia > Syntrophales > UBA5619 > JAKAFS01. The sequence continues at coordinate 13,839 of MICJ01000002.1, forward strand.
GCGCCCTGGACCATGCCATCGTTTCGGCCCAGGTCTCCGAGCAGAACCTCTTCGGCCGGGGGCAGACCCTGAGCTTCAAGGCGAGCCTCGGCTCCCGCTCCACCCTCTACGACGTTTCCTTCACCGAGCCCTGGCTCTTCGGCATGCCCCTCTGGAGCAAGTTCGATCTCTGGAACCTCTATCGGGAATACGACTCCTACAACCTGGACTCCAAGGGATTCGGCGCGACCTTCGGCTACCCCCTCTGGCCGTACGTCACCGCCTATGTCGGCTACCGGTTGGCGATCGACAACGTGAAGGACATCCAGGATACGGCCTCCTTTTACATCAAAAAGCAGGCAGGGGAAACGACGAGCAGCGGCGTCACCGTCAATCTGACCCGGGACTCGACGGACGATGCGATATTTCCTTCCACGGGGTCGAAGAATAGCGCCTCGGTGGAATATACCGGTGGCCCGTTCCTGGGCAACGTCAGCTACACCCGGTACGGGGTGAGCTCGGCCTGGTTCTTCCCACTGCCCCTGGATACGGTCTTCGGCATCCGCGGTCGGATGGGCGCCATGAAGGGCAACGAAGGGAAGGAGGTGCCGATCTTCGAGAGGTACTACCTCGGGGGGATCAACTCCCTCCGCGGACTGAGGCAAGTGGGGCCGAAAGATCCCGTTACGGGAGATGTCATCGGCGGTCTTACAATGCTGAACTTCAATGCCGAGTATATCTTCCCGCTGATCAAGAACGCCGGGATGAAGGCGCTTGTTTTCTTCGACACCGGCAATGCCTGGGAGAGCGGTTATCACCTGGGCGATATGAGGAGGACGGCGGGGGTCGGCATCCGGTGGTATTCGCCCATCGGCCCGCTCCGTCTGGAATGGGGATATGTCCTCGACAGGAAGGAAGATGAATCCCCCAGCCGGTGGGAATTCACGATCGGGATGTTCATGTAGGGAAAGACGGAAGGCCCCGCGGTTTTCTGTCTGTTACGAAAATACTTAAATGGTTACGGAAAGGGATGGATTGATGAAAAGACATGGTTTAATAATCGTCGCGGGTGTTTTGATGATGGTCTTGGCGCTAACGGCAACCCCGGTCTTGGCAGACGAAAAAACGGGGTTCGTGGATATCCGGGAGGTCATGCTCACCTCCAGCGCCGGCAAGAAGGCTTCCGAGGATTTCAAGAAGGCGTTCGAGAAGAACAAGGCGGCCATCCAGGATAGGGAAACCGAACTCAAGAAGCTCAAGGATGAGCTGGAAAAGCAGCGCCTGCTTCTCAAGGAAGAGGCCATGAAGGAGAAGGAACTGGCCTACCAGAAGAAATTCCGGGACTACCAGCTCCTGGTCAAGGATTCCAATGAGGAGCTCCAGGTCAAGGATCAGGAGCTGTCCAAGAAAATGGTCCCCGATATCCTGAAGATTGTCCAGACCATCGGCGAGAAGGAAAAATACACGACGATCATCGACATCAGCGCGATCCCCCTCGCCTATTATGCGAAGGAGAGCGACCTGACAAAACGGGTGATCGAGGAGTTCAACGTGGCGTACAAACACAAGAAGTAACAGGGAATAAAAGGTTGAATAAGACATTAAACGAGATCGCCGCGTTTTTAGGCGGAGACGTCAGCGGCGACGGCGGGGTCTCCATCGAGCGGATCCGGGGGATCGACGAAGCCGGCGCAGGGGATCTGACCTTCGTGGCCAACCCGAAGTACCGAAAGAAACTCGAAACCACCGGCGCAAGCGCGATCCTCGTCGCCCCCTCAACGGTCTGCGCGGGGAAAAACCTCGTTATCGTCGCTGACCCCTATATCGCCCTTGGCCGGCTGCTGTCCCTCTTCCATCCTGAGGAGGAAGAGACAGCGGGAATCAGCGAACATGCGCGCATCGAGGCGGGGGCCGACGTCTCGCCGGAGGCCGTTGTCTATCCCGGCGTCCACATCTGCCGCGGGGCGCGCATCGAGAGAAAGGCGGTGCTCTACCCGAGAGTCTTCATCGGCCGGGATGCCGCCGTCGGGGAGGCCTCCATCCTCTATCCCTGCGTCACCGTCTATCGCCGCTGCCTGATCGGCCGGCGGGTCGTCCTCCATGCCGGCGTCGTCGTCGGGAGCGACGGCTTCGGCTTCGCCCGGCCGGGCCAGGAAAACATCAAGATCCCCCAGGTCGGCTACGTCCAGATCGACGACGACGTCGAGATCGGGGCGAATACGACCATCGACCGCGGCGCCCTCGGCAGGACCTGGATTCAGCGGGGGGTGAAGATCGACAACCTCGTCCAGATCGCCCACAATGTGGTGATCGGGGAATATTCCGTCATCGTTGCCCAGGTCGGAATTTCGGGCAGCACGCAGTTAGGAAAGGGGGTCGTCGTCGGCGGTCAGGCGGGTCTCGTCGGCCACATCCGGCTCGGGGATCATGTCATGGTGGCCGCCCGGTCGGGGGTCCACAAAGACATCCCTCCGCTCCAGGTCGTCGCCGGCACGCCCCACATGCCCCACAGGGAATGGTTAAAACTGGAGGCTTGCCTCCCGAAGCTGCCGGAGATGCGGGGGACCCTCGCCGCCCTGAAGCGGCGGGTGGCGGCGCTGGAGGAAAAATTAGAGAAGGGACCGTCATGAATATACACCCAACGGCATTTATCTCCCCCGACGCGACGCTTGAGGAAGGGGTCGAGGTCGGACCATACAGCATCGTCGGTCCCGACGTCCATATCGGGAAAAACACGGTCATCGGCCCCCATGTGGTGATCGAGAGCCGCACGGACATCGGCGAGGGGTGTCGCATCTCCCCGTTCGCCTCTATCGGCGGCGCCCCGCAGGACCTGAAGTACAGGGGAGAGGAAACGCGGGTCGTCATCGGCAGCCACAACACGATCCGGGAGTACGTTACGATAAACCGGGCCACCATCTCCGACATCGGCGTCACGATCATCGGGGACCACAATCTGCTGATGGCCTACTGTCATGTCGCCCACAACTGCAAGTTAGGCAGCCACATCGTCATGGCCAATGCGGCAAACCTTGCGGGCCACATCCATGTGGAGGACTTCGCGATCATCGGCGGCCTGACCGGCGTCCACCAGTTCACCCGGATCGGCGCCCACTGCATCATCGGCGGCGCCTCGGCGGTAACCAAGGACATCCCCCCCTTCGTCATGGCCTCCGGCAACTTCGCCAAGCTTTACGGTTTGAACGTGATCGGCCTGAAGCGGCGGGGGTTCACCGACGAGACAATCGGGGCCATCAAGGAAGCCTACCGGATCGTTTTCCGTTCCTCATTGCTCCTTTCCGCGGCAATCAAAAAGGTCGAAGAGGTGGTGGAAGACCTGCCCGAGATCCGGCAGTTCCTCGATTTCATCCGAAAATCGGAACGGGGGATCTGCCGTTGAAATACGGCGCGTGCAAAGGTCTTGATCCATGGAGAAAATCAGAATCGGTGTGGTGGGAACCGGCCATCTGGGACGGTTCCACCTGCAGAAATATCAGAAAATGCCGGGTTGTCTGATCGTCGGCGTCGCCGATGTGGTGGAAGAGTACGCCCGGAAGGCGGCGGAAGGCTGCGATTGCGAGATTCTCACCGATTATCGCGGGCTTCTGGGAAAGGTCGATGCCGTCAGCATCGCCGTCCCGACCGGCGCCCATTACGAGGTCGCCTCGGTCTTCCTGAAGGCAGGGGTAGACGTCCTGCTGGAGAAACCGATCGCCGCCACACTCGACGAGGCAGACGAACTGATCGCCCTGGCCGAGTCGAAAGGGCTGATCTTCCAGATCGGCTTCGTCGAGCGTTTCAACCCGGCCGTTGCGGCCCTCGGCACCGTGATGGGAAAGCCCCTCTTCATCGAATCCCACCGCCTCCACCCTTTTTTCGAACGCGGCACGGATGTGGATGTGATCCTGGATTTGATGGTCCACGACCTCGACATCATCCTCCATTTCGTCGACTCCCCTGTCGAGAACGTAGACGCGGTGGGGGTGTCGGTCCTCTCGGACAAGGTGGACATCGCCAACGCCCGCCTGACCTTCGCGAGCGGCTGTGTGGCGAACGTCACCGCGAGCCGGATCACCGGAAAGATCATGCAGAAGATCCGGTTCTTCGGCCTCGATGGATACCATGCCGTGGACTGCCGGAAGCGGGAACTGGTTTCCCTGGGAAGGAGAATGGGCACGGATGGAACCGTAACGATCACGGAAAATTACGTGGAGGTAAAGCGGCAGGACCCATTGGAGGAGGAGATCCGCGCCTTCGTCCGGGCCGTGTCCGGCCGGACGGCCCCGCCCGTGTCGGGAAAGGATGGCAGAGACGCCCTCGGGTTGGCCCTGCGCATCAACGACGCCATCGAGAAAAGCCGGTCCCGAACCCTTTTGTATTCCCTTGAAACCGCTCCCCTGCCCGCGGCCCCTCTTTCCGACGGGTCTCCTGCGGGAGGTCGGGTGCAGCCGTGAACCAGAAAAAGATCATGATCGTGGCCGGAGAAGCGTCCGGCGACCTGCACGGCGGGAACCTCGTCCGGGCGATGCAGAACATAAAACCGGGACTCTCCTTTTATGGCGTGGGGGGCGCGCGGATGAAATCGGCAGGGGTGGAACTCCTCGCCGACGCCGCCGATATGGCCGTCGTGGGGCTAACGGAGGCGGCCTTCAAACTTCCCGCAATCCTCCGGGTGATGCGCCATCTGAAGGCCTCTCTCAAAACAGAGAGACCCGATCTCGTCATCCTGATCGACTATCCGGACTTCAACCTCTCTCTCGCCCGGGCTGCCAGGCGCCGCAGGATCCAGGTTCTCTACTACATCAGCCCCCAGGTTTGGGCCTGGCGAAAGGGGCGGATCGCAACAATCAAAAAAACGGTGGACCGGATGGTCGTCATCCTCCCCTTTGAGGAGGAGTTCTACCGGAAGGCCGGCGTGGACGTCACCTTTGTCGGCCACCCGCTCCTGGACGAAGTCAGGAAAAAATATTCGCGGCAGGAGGCGCTCAGCCGCTTCGGCTTGCGTGACGACGCCATCACAGTGGGCATCCTCCCCGGCAGCCGCCGGTCCGAGGTGTCTCGAATATTGCCGGAGATGCTCCGGGCTTGCGGCATCCTGTCGGAAAAGATCTCTCCGCTGCAGTTCGTCCTGCCGCTCGCCGGAACGCTCGATCCCGACTTCGTCCGGAATATCCTCCGGCAGTTTCCCATCGCGGTCAATGTCATCCGAGACGGGGTTTACGATGTCGTGGCCGTCGCCGACGCGGCGATGGTCGCCTCGGGAACGGCCACCCTGGAAGCGGCGCTCTTAGAGATACCGATGGTCGTCGTCTATAAGGTCTCCGCCCTCTCCTATGCCATCGGCCGGAGGTTCATCCGCGTGGGCCATATCTGCCTGCCGAACATCATCGCGGGAAGAAGGGTTGTCCCCGAATTGATCCAGAGCGAGGCCACACCGGAGCGGATCGCTTCCGAGGTAAGGGAGCTCGTCGTCCGGCGTGAGAAGGCGCTGGAAATGAAGGCCGCGCTTGCGGAAATCCGGGAAAAACTGGGAGCGCCCGGGGCGTCGCGCAGGACGGCGCGGATCGCCTGTGACATGCTGAAATAAAAGGAAGAGTAAATTGTGGACGTTTTCAAGAGGCTATTGAAACTGGCAAAACCGCATGCAGTCAAATTTTCTATCGCCATGATCTGCATGCTCGTCGTCGGGGCAACCACCTCGGCGCTTGCCTTTCTGGTCAAACCGGCCCTCGATGAGATCTTTTTGAAGAGGAACGCCGAAATGCTGAAATGGATCCCGCTCGCCGTCGTCGGGATCTATCTGATGAAGGGTGCGTGCAACTATGCCCAGACGGTTCTCATGAACTTCATCGGTCAGCGGGTTGTGGCCGACCTCAGGGAGTCCCTCTACCGGAAGATCCAGACCCAGTCGCTCGCCTTCTTCACGAAGAACCCGACAGGCACACTCATGTCCCGGATCACCAACGACGTCGGGTTCATCCAGGGGGCCGTCTCAGAGGCGGTCACCGCGCTACTCAAGGACTCTTTTACGCTCGTCTGTCTCGTCTTTGTCATCTTCTACCGGGACTGGCGGCTCGCGATCATCGCCATGTTCGTCTTTCCGCTCGCCGTCTATCCCATCGCCAAGTTCGGCCAGAAGATGCGGCGGGTTGCGACGGGGACTCAGGTCACGCTGGGGAGCCTCACCACCCTCCTCCAGGAGACGATCTCGGGGACGAGGATCGTCAAGGCCTTCAGCATGGAGGAGTATGAAAACAAGCGGTTTGCCAGGGAAAACGAGCGTCTCTTCCGCCTCAATCTGAAGGCGGTCTCGATCAATGCCGTCTCCAGCCCCTTCATGGAATTCTTAGGCGGTCTCGGCATCGCCGCGATCATCTTCTACGGGGGATACCAGGTCATCCACGGTCAATCCACGCCGGGGACCTTCTTCTCGTTTCTCACGGCGCTGATCATGCTCTACGAGCCGGTCAAGCGCCTGACGAACGTGAACAACACGATCCAGCAGGGGATCGCCGGCGCCGAGCGTGTCTTCGGGATCATCGACCTCACACCGGAAATCCAGAACAGCAACGGCGCCCTCCTCCTGCCCAGGATAGCGCGGGAGATCGAGATCCGGGCAGTCAGCTTCCGCTATGAGGAGACGCCGGTCCTCCGGAACATCAGCCTTCAGATCCGGGCCGGCGAGGTGGTCGCCTTCGTGGGGATGAGCGGCGGGGGAAAAACGACGCTCGTCAACCTGATCCCCCGTTTCTACGACGTCACGGAGGGGGCGATCCTCATCGACGGGCAGGACATCCGCGCGGTCACCGTCGAGTCGCTCCGGGGGCAGATCGCCATCGTGACCCAGCAGACGATCCTCTTCAACGATACGGTCCGCAACAACATCGCCTACGGCGACATCGCTCGGACCGAAGAGGAGATCATCGCCGCGGCGAAGGCCGCCAACGCCCATGACTTCATCATGCGCCTGCCTGAGGGCTACGACACCCTCATCGGCGAGCAGGGAACGAAGCTCTCCGGCGGCGAGCGCCAGAGGATCTCCATCGCTCGCGCCCTTCTCAAGGATGCCCCGATCCTGATCCTGGACGAGGCGACCTCCTCCCTCGATTCGGAGGCGGAGATCGAGGTCCAGGACGCCCTGGAGACGCTCATGAAGGGGAGGACCACGCTGGTCATCGCCCACCGCCTCTCCACGATCCGGAATGCCGACCGGATCATCGTCCTGGTAAACGGCGAGATTCGGGAGGAGGGAACGCACGAGGCGCTCCTGGCCTGTCAGGGTGAATACTGCCGCCTCCACAACATGCAGTTCAAGGATAACGGGCGGGGGCACGGGGAACAGGCCGCAAATGGCCCTTAGAAAATATGGGAAGCCGACGGAGAGGAACGATGCGCGTTGAGGCGACGGTCCAGAGGATCTGGAACGAGGAACGGCCTAAAAACTGTACCGCACCCCTGCGCGCCGGTTTGTGTTTCCTGTCGCTTCCCTACTGCGCCGCCGTCGCCATGAAAAACCGCCTCTACGACCGCGGAATCTTCCGGCAGGAGAAGCTCCCCTGCCCCATCGTCAGCGTGGGGAACCTTACCGTGGGCGGCACGGGCAAGACACCGACGGTGATCCTCCTGGCCAATCTTCTGAGGGAAAAGGGCCGCCGGCCGGTGATCCTGAGTCGGGGCTACGGCGGAAACGCGAAGGCCCCAGTGAATATCGTCTCCGACGGGAACCGCCTTCTCATGGGGTGGCGGGAAGCAGGAGACGAACCGGTCCTGATCGCCAAGTCGGCGCCGGGGGTCCCCGTCCTGACCGGCCCGAAAAGGTTCCTCACCGGTCGAGTCGCCGTGGAGCATTTCGGCGCGGATGTCCTGATCCTTGACGACGCCTTTCAGCACCGGGCGCTTTTCCGGAACCTCGATATCCTCCTCGTCGACGCAGCGCTGCCCTTCGGGAACGGCTTTCTCCTTCCCCGGGGACCGCTCCGTGAACCTCAGGGGGCCCTCAACCGCGCCCATCTCGTCATCCGCACCGGAGGCAGCGGAGAAACGGAGCAACCCCTTCCCGGGGCCCCTTCCCTGCCCTCCTTCCGGGGAATCCACCGGCCGCAGGGGCTTGTCGAGGCGGGAACGGACCGGGCCTTGTCCCTTGCGGAGCTGCAGGGGAAAAAGGTATGCGCCTTCTCCGGAATCGCCTCTCCGGAGGCCTTCCGGGAAAGCCTGACGGCGCTGGGCGCGGCGGTTGTCGCCTTCCGGGCCTTTCCCGATCATCATCCCTACGGCCCCTCCGACCTCGACGCCCTCCGGCGCCTCGCCGGGGAGAGCGGCGCCAAAAGGATCGTCACCACGGAGAAGGACGGCATCCGCCTCGCTGATTTCCCCGTTTTCCTGGCAGAGGTCTCCCTCCTGCGGATCGGAATGGAGATCACCCCTGCCGAGCCATTTGCAGAGTTGATTTTTGCGGGGCTTGCGGGTCATAGCTCCCGGCCATCCAGAGGGATTTGCAATCATGAGGCCTAAACGGTGACATCCCAGCGTCTTGACGATATCCTTCTCGCCTGTTTCCGGGTGATCCCCACCCCCCTGCGCAAGGCCCTGTTCACCGGTCTCCTCCGGCTTTTTTACCATCTCTCCCCCCGCCAGCGCCTGATCGCCGCTTACAACCTGTGCCGCGCCTTTCCGGAGAAATCGGATAACGAGATCATCGGAATTGTCCGGGGCGTTTACCGGAACATGGGGATCGTGGCGGCCGAATTCTTCAACATCCCCCGTCTCACGAAAGAGAACATAGGGAAATTTGTCGAGGCAGAAGGCCTTGAAAACTGCATGCAGGCCCTCGCGAAAGGGCGGGGCCTCCTCCTCTTCAGCGCCCATTTTGGCAACTGGGAGCTGGAGGCGGCGGCGACAGCCCTCCTGATCAAGCCCGCGGTCGTGATCTACCGCCCCCTGGACAGCCCCCTCCTCGATCACCTCGTCCTCCGGGTCCGGTCGGCGACCGGGAACATCCCGCTCCGTAAGGAACACGCGATGCGGCCGATGCTTCGAAGCCTTAAAAACAACGAGATACTGGGGATTCTGATCGATCAGAATGTCGCCTGGTATGAGGGGGTCTTCGTCGACTACTTCGGCCGGCCGGCCTGCACCACGGACGGCCTCGCGCTTCTGGCCCTCCACACCGAGGCGCCTGTCCTTCCCGCCTACATGGTGCGACTCCCGGACGGCCGGTACCGTCTCGTCTTCGGCCCGGAGGTTGAGGTCACCCGCACCGGCAACCAGGAGGCGGATATCCTCGCGAACATGCAACGATTCACGAAGGTGATCGAACAGATCGTCCGCCGATACCCAGATCAGTGGCTCTGGGTCCACCAACGCTGGAAGACGCAGCGGTGCCAGGTCCGGCGGAAGGAATAATGATGGGGCTGAAGGTCAGAGGCGGGAAAAGGCTCCCCGGGGAGGAGATCGAAAAGGTGCTGATCCGGGGGACGAACTGGATCGGTGACGTCGTGATGACCCTCCCCGCCGTCGCCTCCGTGCGAAAAACCTGGCCGGGCGCGCGGATCTTTGTCCTCGCGAAGCCCTGGGTCGCCGAGATCTACCGCCTCTCCCCGGATGTGGACGAGGTCATCCCCTTTGCGGAGCCGGGGCGTCATACCGGCGTCATGGGAAAATGGCGCCTGGCCAGGGAACTCCGCGGGCACGGCTTCGATTGCACCATCATCCTCCAGAACGCGATCGAGGCGGCGATCCTCGCGCGGCTCGCCGGCATCCCCATCCGCGCCGGTTACAACTCCGACGGCCGGGGGCTGCTCCTCACCCACTCGGTCCGACGGACGAGAACGATCCGGCAGATACACCAGATCGACTACTACCTGGAGATGGTCCGGGCGCTCGGCTGCAAGCCCGCCGGGCGCGATGTCCGCCTCTGGCCCGGGAAAGATTACGACGGCCTGGCCGGACAACTTTTCACCCGTTTCGGCATCGACGGCGACCGCCCCCTGGTTGGCATCGCACCGGGGGCCGCCTACGGTCCGGCGAAAAAGTGGTTCCCGGAGCGGTTCGCCGCCGTCGCCGACCACCTGATCGAGGATGCCGGCGCGCAGGGCCTTCTCTTCGGGAGCGCCGGCGACCGGGAGAGCACGGCGGAGGTGGGGAAAAACGCCCGCCACCCCCTGATCGATATCGCCGGGAAGACGAATCTGAAGGAGGCAATCGCCCTGATCGCCCGCTGCCGGATTTTCGTCTCCAACGATTCCGGCCTGATGCATGTCGCCGGGGCGCTCGGGATCCCCACGATCGCCATCTTCGGCTCGACGAATCCCGTGACGACGTCACCCGTGGGGGAAAAGAGCGTCGTCATCCACCATGACGTCGATTGCAGCCCCTGCCTGAAGCCGGTCTGCCCGACCGATTTCCGCTGCATGGACCTGATCGGCGTGGAAGAGGTCTATACCGCGGCACGGAAGCTCATGGAGAGTCGATGAGAGAAGGAAAGAGGCAGGCGGCCGTCTTCCTGGACCGCGACGGGACGATCAACGAGGAGGTGGGATATCTCGACCGGATCGAGAAACTCCGGCTGATCCCCGGCGCCGCCGAGGCGATCCGTCTGATCAACGAAAGTGGGATGAAAGCCATCGTCGTAACCAACCAGTCCGGCGTCGCCCGGGGGATGTTCGACGAGGACTTCGTTCATCAAGTTAATACGCGCCTTCGGGAGATGCTTCGGGCGGAAGGGGCTGCTATCGACGGCCTCTACTTCTGCCCCCACCACCCAACGGAGGGCCTGGGGGATTACCTTCGGACCTGCGACTGCCGGAAGCCGGCGCCGGGGCTCCTGCTTCGAGCGGCAGAGGAGCTCCGGCTTGATCTCGCCCGCTCTTATATGGTAGGGGACACGCTGAAGGACATCGAGGCGGGGGTCAGGGCCGGGGCGCAGGGCATCCTCGTCCGGACCGGATATGGCGAGGAGGCCGCCGCTGAACTGGTCCCGGATGAAGAACCACGGAAGAATGGGGACATGATGCCGCATCGTGTCCCCATCGAGAAAGCCGGCACCCAAGGGGAGACGGCAATCGTCCGACCTGTCCACATCACCGGAGACATCCTCGATGCCGTAAGATGGCTCCTGAAGGATCGGAAAACGTGAACATCCTGATCGTCAAACTGAGCGCCATCGGCGATGTCATTCACACCCTACCGGCGCTGGCCGCCCTGCGGAGGTGCTACCCCGTTGCGGACATCACCTGGGTCGTGGAGGAGGCCTCCGCCGACCTGCTCGCCGGTCATCCCGCGCTGAACCGGGTCATCGTCTCCCGCCGGAAAACCTGGATGAAAGAGATCCGACGGGGAAGGATCGCAGCCCCCCTCAAGGAAATGCATGCATTTTTCAAGGCCCTGCGCAGCCGCCCCTACGACCTCGTCATCGACTTCCACGGCCTGCTCAAGAGCGCCGTGATCGTCGCCGCGAGTAGAGGCCGGCGGAAGCTCGGCTACGACAGCATGCAGGAGTTCTCCGGCCTGTTCTACGACGAAAAGATCCCCGAGGAGATGGGGAAGCACGCCGTGGACCGCTACCTCGACTTCGTCCGCCATCTCGCCGGAGGTCTGGATGGACGGAATGCCGCTTGCCCAAAGGGGCCGCCGGAGTTCACCATCACCGTCGATGAACAGGAGCGCCGGCGCGTGGCGGCGCTCCTGGACGAACACGCGGAGATCTTGCTCCCGGCAAAGACGGATCGTCCGGGCGAAGCGGAGAGGGGAAAATGTTTCGTGGCCATCAATCCCGTCGCCTTCTGGGAGACGAAACTCTGGGAGGAAGAGAAGTTCGCCGAACTCTGCGACCATATCCGGGTAGAGCTGGGGATCGGCGTGGTCCTGACGGCGGGGGAAGCCGGTCCACTCGACCGGATCCGCTCGCGGATGAAAACGGAGGCCGTCAACCTCGGCGGCAGAACGACGCTCCGGGAACTGGCCTGTCTCTACCGGCAGGCTGTCCTCCTCGTCACAACCGATTCAGGCCCCATGCACCTCGCCGCGGCAATGGGTACGCCGGTTGTCGCCCTCTTCGGGCCGACCGATCCCGCCCGGACAGGCCCTTACGGCCCAGGCCACCGGATCATCCGGAGGGAATTGCCCTGCATGCCCTGCTTCCGGAAACATTGTGAAGATCCCCGGTGCATGACGGAAATTTCGGTGAATGAGGTTTTTTCGGCGGTAAAGGAAATGATCGGGAAATGAAGGAGTGAATGATGGGAATCAGCAAGGAACTTCTGGAAATATTGGCCTGTCCGAAATGCAAGGGCGAGGTACGCCTGACGCCAGCGGAAGACGGTCTAATCTGTGATCGGTGCCGTCTCCTCTACGAGATCCGGGAGGAAATCCCGATCATGCTGATCGATGAGGCAAAACACATCGACGGGTAAAGGGAAGACCCATCAGCCGGAAAGCGCCTGGCGGATGACCGCCTGCATCTGTGCAACCTCCATGGTATCGAGACAGAGGCTGATTCCGCTCCCCTCGCACCCCTTTTGATGGCAGGGGGCGCACTCCATGTCGGGAACGACGACTCGGTTGCGTTCCCCCGGCGGCGCCCAGTAACGCCAGTCGGAAGGACCGTAGAGGGTGACCGTGGGCGTCCCCACCGCGGCGGCGATGTGCGGCGCGGCGCTGTCGACGCCGATGTGGAGGCGGCTGAGTTGGAGCACGCCCGCCAGCTCCGCGAGCGTCGTCCGGCCGGCCAGGTTGTACACCTTTCCGGCGCAGGCGCCGACCAGTCCTTCGATCCGTTCCCTCTCGGCGGGCGAGCCAACAATGACGGCGGGAAGACCGAACGACTGCCAAAGCCAATCGATGATCTGCACCCACTTTTCCAGCCCCCATTCCTTGTAAAACCAGCGGGAAAAGGGATTCACCGTCAGCCAGCGGTCTGAAGCCGCCGGAGCGGACCAATAATCTCCCTTTTCATCCCCGGCTGCAGGCAAAATTCCCTCATCGGCAAGAATCTTAGCAGCCCGAAAGCGCACCTCAGTGGAGAGATGGAGCTCGGGAACGACATTCCCCGCTTCGATCCCGAAGGCCCGGAGGATATAAAGGGAGATGTCGGCAGCCCCTATCGCGAGGGCCATGCCGGATGGCGCTACGAGATGGGTGAACAGATGGTTCCGCAGCCAGGGGAGCGCTGAATAATAAAGGGCGGCGCGGACCGGCGCCCCCGTCAGAAAGGCCGTATAGGCCCCCCGCTCGTCCCCTCGAAAATCTAAGACAAAGTCGAACCGCTCCCGGCGGAGCGCCCGGATCAGACGGAGCGACTCCCCAACCCCTTTCCGGACCTCGAAGATCTTCGGCGGCGAAGCCTCCGCCGCGAGCAGCAATCCGTTTCCTTCCCGGAGGAGGACGGCAACCACCGCCTTGGGAAAAGCCTCACGGACGGCTCGGAGGGCGGGAAGCGACCAGACCGCGTCGCCGATGTCGCCGAGTTGGATGAGAAGGATGCGGTGCGCCTGCGCAGGTTTGTCGAAGCGTTCGGCAATCTTCATGGGTCAGGGACACCCCCTGAGGTGCCACACCAGCAGATTCCCGTAGACCGTCCCTTTGTCTCGCAGCTCCCGCTTGAGTCCCAGCGTCAGAAGAACGCCAAGGGAAGTTAGAAGCCAGTCCACGGCGAGGCGCAGCAGGATCACGACACGGACCGCAAGATAATAGGGACGATTCTTCCATTTGCGGAAGAACTGGTAGCGGGAGCGGTAAAACTCGATTCGGGAGCGAAAGCTTCGGCCGATGCTCTGCCCCTGATGGTGGTAAATAAAGGCGTTGGGCACATACAAGACCTTCCAGCCGGCCCGACGCATCTGATAGGCCCAGTCCGTCTCCTCGAAAAAGAAAAAGTAGCGCTCGTCGAAAAACCCGACGGCGTCGATTGCCGCCTTGCGAACCATGAGGCAGGCGCCGACCCCCGAATCGACCTCGACAGGCCCCGAATGGCTGTACCTTTTGCTCGGAAAGCGCCGCGGAAAGAGATACTCGAGAAGCGGCATGTTGGCCAGGAGCGTAAGCAGCGTGGGGAAGGCGGCGATGGAATTCTGCCGGCTCCCGTCGGCGTTGAGGAGCTGGCCGCAGGCCATCGCCGCTTCGGGATTGTTTACCAGACAGGTAAAGAGTTCGGTGATGGCGTTTTTGGTAAGGACTGCATCCGAGTTCAGCAAAAGGGCATAGCGGCCTGCCATGATCCGCAGGGCCTGGTTGTTGGCCGCGCCGAACCCCCTGTTTTCGCTGTTCTCGATCCGCCTCACGCCGGGGAACCGCTCCTTCAGCATGGCGACGCTGCCGTCGGCGGAGGCGTTGTCGACAACGATGACCTCCTGAGAGAAGTCCCGGACCGTCGCCTCCACGGACTCGAGACACTTCTGCAGAAGTTCCCGTGTGTTCCAGTTGACGATAATGATCGAAAGTTCCATTCCCAGCCATTCCCGGACTTGACCCGCCAGCCGCCGCAATCCTAACGCCGCTGGAGAAGCAACCATCGGCAGCGAGCTCCATTCACCGGATCTCAGGCGGGTATTACCGATGAGGAGGTGGACGCCACATCTTGTCCGATTCCTTTTCCCGCCGGCTCAGCTCATTAAGCTTCGCATACTTGAAGAACTTGTTGACCGCGTCGGTCACGGCAAGCGTCAAACCCTGCGGGCCGTCCAGGAAGCCGCCCCGAAGGAGATAATCCTGGAAGAAGGTGAATTCCGCCCGCAGAAACGCCAACCAGATCGAACACCTTCGCCCTTCCACGAAGGCCTCTTGGGCGCCGAGCGTGGAATAGCGGTCGATCTTGCGGAGGATCAAATCGAAGCGGCTCTCCGTCCAATGTTCTATCGGGACCTCCAACTGCTCAACGGGCCCATCAACGGCGACCGATTCATGGACCGCGGCCCCCGTCATGCAGCCCTCCCCCTTCCGGAAGAGACGGACCACCCGATCCGGCCACCACCCAGCATGGCGGATCCAGCGGCCCTGAAAGAAATTCTTTCTCGGGAAGCTGTACCCGGCCGCGGCATCAGGGGAGCCGACAATCAGCCGGATCACGCGGGCAGTTTCCGGCGGGATTCGTTCATCGGCATCCAGGACGAGTGTCCACGCCTCCCTGCACTTCTCAACGGCAAACTGCTTCTGGGGACCGAAGCCGCGCCACGCCTCGCTGAAGACCTCGCAGCCGAAATCGGAGGCAATACGGAGAGTCTCGTCCTCGCTTCCGGAATCCACGACGACGATCTGCCGGGCAAAGGCGACGCTCCGCAGACAATCGGGAAGGCTCTGCGCCTCATTGCGTACGATCATGGCCACGGAAAGCGGCACTTTGTCATCCATCGCTCTTCTCCCCGCGCCAGGCCGACAGCATCCCCACCGGCCGCTGCCGGGTGGCAAATCCTTCTTTCTGCAGAAAAGCCTCCAGGGAGTCGATATTCTGATCCGCCCCTGGTCCCCCGTGGACCTCCATTGCGATCCGATCGATGCGGGCCAGGACATCCGGCGGACAGTGATAGAGGATGCCGTATTCGGCCCCTTCGCAATCCATCTTGAGAAGGTCGCACCGCTTCAGGCCATGTTCGTCCAGGATCTCCGGGATCGTCACGGCGGGAACGCGGATCCGGTCTTTCTGGCCGGAATCGCCCCCCATGACGGTGGCGCTGGTGGTGAAATCATCGCCGCCATCAAAAGCGAGGATCAGCTCGCCCGACTGTCCCGCCACCGCCTTGGGCACGCAGAACCACGGCAGGCCGGGATTCAGGTCACGGTTCCTCTGCAGAAGCCGGAAATTGGCCGGTATGGGTTCAAAGGAGAATACCGTGGCCCCGTCAAATCGGGATAGCGCAAACAGCGAGAAGTAACCGGCATTGGCCCCGATATCCAGGATCGTCGGATTTTCGGGAAGCGGGAATGCCAGATCTTTCATATAACACTCATCCATGAAGATCTCCTTGAAGGTCTGCAGGAGCCTCCTCGGCACCTCGATGCGGACCCCCCGACGCGTCGTGAAGCGGAGCGGATCGCGGCGGGTGAGATCGAACTTTACTTTCAGATAGAGCGGCCAGTTGGAAATGTTCCGCAGAAGGTTGCAGTATCTCATGACTCGCTTGCCCACACTCCTGTGAAAATATTGCAGTGATTTTCTATCATAGTTGCACTATTATTCAAACAGCGATTTGCCTTCGAAAAGGATTTCAGACCATGAACCTGGAATGAATTGACCTGGGTCAGATGAGGTTCATGAGGGTGAAGACCCGCTCGAACCGCATCTCCCATGTGTGCTCCTTCCAGGCCCGCCGGAACCCCGCCTGGCGGATAGCCTCCACTTCGTCCGGATTGGCCAGGAGATGGCGGATTTTGGCCGCGAGTTCGTCAACGCCCCTGTACGTAACGATCTCTTTCCCCAGGTCATAGACCGTCTCCAGTTCAGGGTGGTACTCCGTCAGGTAGAGCCCCCCGCTCATGGGGATCTCAAAATCCCGGCCCTTGATACAATAAGTCTCATCATGGCCCTCCACACCCCCGAAACCGAGGTTGATCCGGCTTCTCGAATAGATGCGGACCATCTCCTCCGTGGAGAGGGGGCCGCCCGGCCAGCCGTACCCGAAGGCCTCGACACGGATGCCCGCCTCCCCGAGACGGCGGATCGTTTCGGGGCGTTTGCCGTAGCACTGGCCGACGAAGGAGACATCGATCGTCTTTTCCTGTTCCCAGGGTCTGTGGAGTTCCGGATTGGCCCCTTCAGGCAGGTAGAGGGGGATGGCTCCTTCCACGCAGTACTTCTTCAGGGCGTCCTCGGTGCTCGTCCAGCACAGATCGAAGAAACGGCAGATGTCCCGCGAACCGAAGGCGAGGCCGCCTCTCACCTTGCCCACGAAATGTTCCTTGTCGTTGAGGCTGAAGTGGATCATGGGCGCGCCATAGGCCCGGAGGGCCTGGACGGTCTCGGGAAAAACAAGTTCCCCAGAGAGGTATGTGAAGATTACGTCGGGGCGTTCCCCTACAACCCATTGCCCGATACGGACCACGAGATCCCGGTTCATGTCCGCCTTAACGGACCTCCGCCAGTCACGGCGCGCGTGGTTGAACTCCCCGAACCAGTCGTAGCGACGCACCGTCCCGAACCTCTCAAGGGCGGGTCGCAGGGAAGTATCTTCCCAGTTGTAGTGGTGGTAGACGGCGATGATCGAAAGCGCACCCTTCGGCTTCGGCCTGAGGCCGGGGAAACCGTTCTGCAGGGCCAGACGGATGGCTGAATCATCGGGGATCGCAAGCCCCCGGGCTGTAAATGCGGTTTCGTAGCGTTCCAGCTCCCCCTTGAGCCTCACCCTGTTCTCCCAAGACCGGAATCGCCTGCGGCATGTTTTCAGGGGATCGTTCATGGCTGTGCGGGTCCGGCGCCGGACATGCGTCCCCTTGATTTTCTGAGGGTGTACATTCTCAGCCCCTTCGACTTGTCCTCCCGGCCATTCATCATGTTCAGGACATGTCCGGCATCGAGGATGGGTATCGAGAAACGGACGGCGGCATCGACGCAAATCGGAAGGGCGCCCACGCCCGCGCCGGCGAGACAGAGATCGGTACCGGACGGAATCCGCCCCAGAATCCCCTCCCGTATCGTTTCCCACCGTGTTGCAACATACTCGGCCGGAATCTCGATGAAAACGATTTCCGGCTTGCTCGCGAAGCGGGCGAACCAGTCCCGGCAAGCATCCGGGTTGTATTCCGCGTTGAGGATGCAGAGCTTCCTGCCGTCGACGAGGCGGGCAAAGGCTTCCGAAGTAAGGTAAGCGTAGACGACGTAAAAAGGGATGTAATTTTCACCCGTCACTGCAATGCCATGGTCCTGAAGAAAATTCAGAAAGGAAGCGGAGGAAACCTCTTCGGAACGTCGGAAGAAGGAGAGAAATACTCGCTTCCGTCCGCGGCCGATGTTTCCGGGGAAAATCAAGGGCGCCATCTTCCCGCTTGCCGTCAGCCATCTGAAGGCATTGATGTGCAGGGGCATCGCCTTCCGGACGGCCTCTACCGATTCGGCCTGCCGGTAAAGACCGTTGCAGCCCAGCGTGAGTTTGTAGAAAGCGTACTCCCCGTCCGCAAAACGGACCACCGGGGCCGGCCTCCGCTCCTCCAGTCCCACCCTTACGTAATCGTGCATGATCTCCAGGTAATCGGCGCCGCAGACGACACTGCGGTGGAAGAGGCAGGTCTCCTGCTCAACGATCTCCGGCACGTTGACCCTGATGACCGGTTCGTTGTCGATCTCCGGCAGGTCGAGCCTGGCGAAGCGAAACTCCCCGCTCTCCAGCAATTCACGGCAATAGTCCCTGTTCTCCTTCATGGTGATGCCTTTTCACGGGTTTCCGTTCTTCCGCGCGACGACCGCGAAGCTGTGTCCCGAATAGAAGCGCGCGATCAGCCGGGCGACGGGTTTGGGAAAAAACGCCCTCTCCAGACTTTCCTTGACGTGTTCGGAAAGATAATCCTTATGGCGCATCGTCCGGAAGCCCTTTTTCGCAAGGAGTTTCTGCAGGGTCCCCGGGGTGAAGTGGTAGAAATGATAGGGCAGAGACCACCCCGTCCAGTGATCCCACCTTTTCCGGGCATCCGTTCCTTCATAATTCGGCACGTCGACCACCAGTATCCCATCCGGCTTCAGCCACTGTCGGGCCTTTTCAAGATACTTGGCCGGCTCGCGCGCGTGTTCGAGGAAATGCCACATGGTGATGATGTCGAACGATGCCGGCGGATAATCGACCCCATCGATGGTCCCGACGGCCACCGGTATCCCCAGTTCACGGCGGACATAGGCGGCGGAATCGGCGGAGATGTCCATCCCCTCGACGTCGTATCCCCGACGGCGGCAGGCAAAAAGGAAATAGCCCATGCCGCAGCCGATGTCGAGGAGCCGGCCCTGTCTCCTGATCCCGTGAAAGAAGCGGACCCGGTGCGTTTCCTGGGAGAGGCGGCGTTTCATTTCCGGTGAATCCGTTTTTAATCCGTCGTCATAGTGACTTTGAAAGTAGCTGCTCCTATAAAGCTCGTTCAATTCGTCCTGATCCGGGCGGGGATCCAGAAAGCCCAGGCCGCAGGCATTACAGCGTAAGACGGTCCAGTCACCCTGGCGTATCAGGGGGCTTCTATCAGGGCTGTCGCAGAGGATGCAGTTCACAGCGGCATGCTCCATGAGATTAGTTGCTCCCTTCGCTATTCAACGGTTTGAGCGTTTCATAGATGGCCCGGTATTTGGTCCGCTTCCTTTCGGTCCTGACCCCGTCCCCGAGGAAAGGCATAGTCAGTGCCAGCGTAGCCAGCCGGAAACGGGCCTTGCACAGGTCGGCCTTCCGGATTCTGGCGATCGTCTCCGGGAGGTAGTGTTTCCGGTAGAAGAGGTACTCGGCCAGAGTCTTTTTCTTCCAGCCCTCCGCGGGGACGGATTGCCGTTCGCTCTGGCCGCCGTAATGGACGACGACGGCGTCATCGATGCACCCGATCTCGTAGCCGGCCCGGCGGACCCTCAGGCAGAGATCCTGGTCCTCTCCATAGAGGATGAACTCCTCGTCGAAGCCCCCGATCCGCTGGATCACCTCGGTGCGCGCGATCATACTGGCACCCATGACACAGGCGATTTCACCTTTCAAACCTTCCATCTCCGACATGGCGAACTTCTGTCCCGGATACCGCCAAGAAACCGATTTCTGCAAGCTCCCATCCGGATTGACCAGCCTCGTTCCGGCCAGGCCGACCCCGGGATTGGCATCCATGAACCGGACGCATTTCTCAATGACACCGGGGCCGGTCAACTTGGCATCCGGGTTCAGGTAATAGAGATAGGACCCTCGGCACAGCGGCAGAACCTGATTGTTGGCCGCGGCGAAACCCCTGTTTTCTTTATTGACGGTCAGGTTGATCCAGGGATAGCGGTTCCGGACAATGTCCGCGCTTCCGTCCGTCGAGGCGTTGTCGACGACAAAGACCTCGCGGGACAGACCCGTTTCGGCACCGAGGGAATCAAGGCACATCCCGATCATATCGGCCGTATTGTAGGAGACAATGATGATTGAAACATCCAGTGGGTTTTTCTTCATCGGAATCCTGAAACCATATTTGTTCGGAGTCCTTCTAACATAAAAACGGCCATTTATCACCATGATTCTCAAGGCCGCTGAAAACGTTCGCGATAGGTTTGGCTAGCGCAGATTTTCACATCCGCTGCTTCGAGCCGTCGCCGCGCCTCTTCGGCGCCCTCTCCGAACGAGCCAATGGCGAACCCCCGTGACAGCAAACTATTCTGATTTGCAGGGCAAAAAAACGAATCCGCTTTATTTTTCAACAGAGATTCACCAGTTTTCCATTGGGATTTCTGTGACCGAGGAAAAGGATGCGTGCCCTCACAGGGGCGGCAAAGCGGCGATGCAGTTATTTTCGGTGGTGATTCAGAAGGCGGGGTTGATGTTAAGCAGCATCTTCCGAAT
>MICJ01000002.1:34321-58491 GCA_001830835.1 Syntrophobacterales bacterium GWC2_56_13
AGCGCGTCATCGATTAAGATGCAATGGTCATGGCGATCGGTTCCTGCAATCGCAGCAAGTTCGGAAAGCAGAGGACAATCTTGTTCACCTCTGGCCGTGCCCTCACCGCTGTAATGTGCATCCAACCAAAAAAGAATTCTACCGCTTCCCACATGGCACAGCACATCAGACATCAAATTTCCACTGCTTCCGCACCAAAGCATAACATTCCGGCAATTACTAAATCTTTCCTTGTTGCGTTGATACAATTCTTTCGATAGCTCAACAGAGATGACAATGTCAAAATAATCCTTCACAACCCGGACCGTATCGCCGAGGTAAGTACCAGTCTCCAGGAAAGTGTCGCATTTAAAATGTTGGCCGATTTCCAGAAGTCTCTGCTGTTTATAAGACAGGTCGACAACGGGGCGACCCGACAGCTTGATACGGGCCTTTCTTACCTTGATGGCAATGAGACGTAAGGTGTGCAGGAGACGATTTTGGGCATTCATTGCGGTTGATTTCCTATTATTTTCAGTAATGATGATTTACGCGTGTACCTTTTCGTATAGTTCGCCTACGCGCTGAGCCACTTTCTCCCATGTACAGGAAAGGGCGGTCGCATGGGCCTTCTCCCCCATTATCAGCCTCTTTTCCCTGTCGAGAAGGAAGGCTATCTTTCCACTTATCTGCATTGCATCATCGCCTCCTTCTACGATAAAGCCGTTTATGCCGTCTCTGACCAAATCCTTTGCGCCTACACATTCGGTCACAACAACGGGCAGCGATGCGGCCATGGCCTCAAGTACCACCATGCCAAAGGTGTCGAATCGAGAAAGAATCGCGAAGATATCGCTGGCCATGTATGTCCGGTCCAATTTCTCCTTTCCCATAACGCCCGTAAAAACCACCCTGTCAGCGATGTCCAGCTTTCCGGCAAGCCGCAGGTATTTTCTTATGTTTCCTTTTCCCACGACCAGTAGTTTGAATCTTTCTCCGGGTCGTTCGGATTTGAGGATGGCCAGCGCTGTGATCAGCCTGTCCAGACCTTTGATGTCAAAGTTCATGGCAACAAACAGCAGGAGCGTGTCTTCGGTGCCGATGCCGTATTCCCTTCTGATTTCCCGTCGGCAGAGCTTCCGGTCGAGATGCGCATATTTTTCCGTGTCCACTCCTGGATGAACAATCTGGACCATTCTCGAGTCTGTCCCGTAGGCCTGAAGAAATTTTTCCTTCGCAAGGCCGGATACGGCGAGGAAATAGCGGCACCGGTGACCGGTCACAAGTTTTTTTTCCACCCAGGCGGTGACACGATCATAAAGACTCATGCTCTTACCCCTAATTTCGCGCACCCATAAGCAGTGAGGAATGCCATGCATGGTAAATATATCCGCCTCAAAGATACGGTCCTGGGCATGAACCAGATCGAAGCCTATCTTAGAGATTAAGCGTGCGGCAAACCAGGCAAAACTAATGGTTGTCAGGAACTTGGGGAACGTGATGATGGGCACCTTGTGAAATATGATGCGCTCCGCAGGGCCAGCCCACTTGTTGGCCAATACATGAATGTCATAGCGGGGATTGCGGGCGATCCGTTCGGTCAGTTCAGCGGTGAAGTCTTCCGCTCCCCCTGTCAGACCATACTTTGGGATTACAACGGCAATTCTTCGGCAGTCCGGTTCCATAGGGTTTGATCCATTAATTGCAGCATTTGAAACAGAGAACTTGTTGGCTCCCTTTACGTGAAAGTTTTTCTAAAGACCATGCATATAAAGGTATGCTCATAAATGTCCCCCAGGATATGCTTTTCATAAGGATCGGGCAGAGCTGACATGTCTGAATTCTTATATAATGAAAAACTATACTCACCTGCAAGTTCAATTAATTGGAAGATTTCTTCTTTAGAAAAAATAGTATAGGAAAGACCGCAAGGCCGTTCGTCATCCTTAGTCTTCATTTTTTCCGGCCAGTAATCGGCAGTCACAAACAGGAGTCCTTCCTGCTTAATAATGCGGTTCATTTCCTTAAAAAACTTCATCAGGTCAACACCGTGTTCGATTACGGAAATACTCGTGGCCACTTCAAAGAAGTGATCGGGAAACATTGTCTTCGTTAAGTCTCCCCGGCCAAAATGAAAGGGGGGTTTTAATGAACAGGATTTGAGCATTATCGCCGCTTGCTTCCATCTCTCCTGGCGTGTAACCGTTAAATCTATGCCATGGATGTATTTAAATCCCAAAGCATAAAAAAAATTAAGTGCCGCCAACCCGGCACAGCCCAAATCAACTACCCTAATGGTCCTCGGCAAGGGCGCTATCACTTCGTGGAGAAGACAAAGATCCCAATTCTTTAGTTTGTCGTAATGCTTGACCAATTTATGTTCATTTAAGAATTCACCCGCTTTTTCAATCTCCGCACTGCTGCAAAGAACCTTAATCATTGTCCCACCCTTTTCACTCTACATCGCCCTGCTGCCGAGCGTATACTATCATATCATCAAATTTGTGCACGCCGCAACATACAGGCGGCACGAAGCTGATCCCACCGCTTTGACTTTTTCGGCATCAGCTTTTCGATGATCATCCTTGGACCTATGGGAAGGATATCTTTCGGAGACATGATCATATGCCATGTCGGCGCGACACACCATGAGGGCAGGGGGCTATGCCAAAATGGCTGATAGACAACAATCCCTCTAGAATAAACTCCCATGACATGGCTCAGTGAGCTTTTGCTCATGACAAAAATATCGGCGGAAACACATCGGTGAAACGTTTGAAATATATCTTCATTGATATGGAGAATGCAACCCTCCTTCACAAAGTCCTCAAAATGATCACGATTTTTTCTCAGATGTTTCGATGGCTCCCGCATATATGCCGAGTGAACTTCAGAACGAAAGACCTCCTCCGTGCCTTTGTCAGCGGAGACATTCCCTTCGGAATGAATATGGAACTCGGCATCGGCCGGGACATGCTTTTTTAGTTCTCGAATGATAGACAAATAGTATTGATTGGGCAGCATCCGCTGGGATTCCCAAAGATGGAGTTCTCCCCGGCGCACATGAATCGACACTTGAAACTTATCTGTTCCCTCCAAGCGAGGTTTGGGCGTCCCATCATACCAAGCCCACAGCTTTGGCCTCACCTTGTCCAGATACTGGGGGAAAACATCCAGAAAGGGATAAGGGAGCACAATTCGTGCTTGGCCTCCGTTCCTTATCCACCGGCTGATGTCAGGCAGTTGGTCAGAGAACACATTATTCCAGACACGACTCTCAGTAGAAGGGCTTGCGATGGTACGGGGAAATCCCAAAAAAGCATCCCATTTTTTAGGCAGTTCAAGATCAAACTCTTTGTTTACATATAAATCCCAGCCGTGATAGTCGATTTTGATGATGGGAGAATGATCGTAAGGGACACGCAAAGCCTCTGCCAAAGCGATAATACCGATAATCCGCTGGATTTGCCCACCGGCACCATCGGAAGCCATATCATTTGCATAAGTAAGCGCCACAATAACCAATCTCCTTGTTAAATATAGAAATTAAGCGAAAAGCAAGCAGCCGTCTTTTTTCATCAGTTCCAGCGGGATCGTCTGATATGCCTATGAGCTACTTGTTACGCAGGACCATGAACAATCCCTTGAGATAAACTACCCGCCTTTGGATGGCATTAGGGAAAAGCTCCCTGCCCACATAAATATCATTCGGTGCGATGCGTTTCCAGAGGATATAGTTGATGCCTTGCATATAAGTTCTATACTTCTTTTCATTAAATATGTTTTCAATGATCATAACTCGGGGGCGGTACTTTGGCACATCCAGACCATCGATAACCTCTAATTCCCATCCCTCCGTATCAACTGACAAGATATCAATATGAGTGATATCGGAGGCATGAACTTTAAGGATCGTATCAAGGCGCCTTAAGTTTACCTGAATTTTTTTCATGTCGAGATCACTCTTAAGAGCAGCATAGGAATTTTTAATACCCAGTGATGAAAAAGATTCGTAGGAAACCTCGCCATTTATATACTGGGTCCCATGCGAATCCACGACAAAGAAATCGACATTATCCTTGTCCTGATCCCCACAGGCATACTCAAGAATCTCATATCCTTTTTCCCGGTGCAGGGTGCAAAATTCGGGGTTCGGCTCAATGGCGATAATTCGCCAACCAAGTGATCGATATAAAGCGCTCAGGGATAGGTAATCCGGTCGAGCCGCTCCTACCTCAACAAAGATCTTTCCGGAGCCATTCCCGGGAAAGAACCTGCGTTGAACGATTCGATCGATATTGCCCTCGGCTTCATTCTTAATGTTCTGGTTCTCTATGACCATTGCTTGACCATCCAACCTTTCTGGAAATCCGGTGAACTAAGTTTAGTCATGCTTAGACCAGTCAAGCTGCGGAAGACGCGCAACGGCTGCGAGCATTAACAGGAAATCGCTTTGTGGCGCGGCAAGTGTAAGGAAAGGTGCAGGGCCTGTCAAGAAAAAATGGTTCAGAGATCGGTACACAGCTTGTCCTCATCTATGCAAGGACACTCCTTCGCTTTGCAAAAGCAGTTTGATCATTCCCCGCAGATCGACGGAAGGCTTCCACGCCGTCATCTGCATAAGCTTTTGCGGATCACCGACAAGGGTTATGCCGCTTTTAGAGATTATACCCTTGTCTTCTTCTACGTACTTTGTCCAGTCCAGTCCAAGATATTCGAAGGTTATTTCTACAAAATCCTGCACCCTGTGCTTTTTCCCCGTGGCGATGACAAAATCATCGGGCGCCGCTAAGCCGACTATTTTTTGAAAAGCCTCCACATAATCCGGTGCATATCCCCAATCCACCTCTGAGCTCATGTTTCCCAGGACAAGCTTTTCCTGGAGACCTTTTTTGATATTGATTGCGCCCTCAATGATTTTTTTTGTCACGAATATCGGCTTGCGATAGGGTGATTCATGGTTGTAGAGAATCCCCGTGGCGGCAAACAACCGGTGTCGGTCCCGGTAAAACCGACAGGTATGGATGCCCGCCGTCTTGGTAATGCCGTAGACCCCTGTCGGTTGAAAGGGCGTTTGTTCGTTCTGCGGTTCGCTTGCGGCATTGCCGAAAACATGGGACGAGGCAGCATAAAAAAGTCTAGCCTCTTGAGCGTGCGTTCTCATCGCTTCAAGGAAATTGACCAGAGAGAGGACATGGACCTGAAAGCTCCTTCTGAACAGTTCGCTTTCTTCCTGAAAAGACAGGTTCTCGGAGGAGTGATGGAACGCGGCAAGATAATAGATCTCGTCCGGTACGAAGGTTCGGATCAGATCGGCCACGGCCTGACGATCGCCAATGTTCAGAGAAAGATGCCAGTCAGGCGGCTGATTTAGCGATGCCGGCCGTGCGATACCGGTTACCAGGTAGTTCTTCCGGGAAAGATTTTCATAGAGCAGACGGCCGTCCTGACCATTGCAGCCGACGATGACAGCCTTTTTCATTGCTTTTTGACCGCCTCCAGTTCAGGCAGGGGGAAAAAGAGCGTCCCTCCGGAACTCAAATATTCGACTTCCCGGGCAATAATGTTCTCTTTGAAGTGCCACGGCAATACTATAAAATAATCAGGTTTCATGGCTCGGGCCTCAGCTTCGGAGATAATGGGAATCAAAGTGCCGGGGGTGTAACAGCCGAACTTGTCCTTATTCACTTCGGCGATAAACGGTATGTCCTGTTCCGTAATATGGCAAAATTGCAGGATCACATTGCCTTTTGTAGATGCACCGTATCCGAGGACCGATTGCTTTTCTGATTTGGTTTTCTGCAGGAAGCCGATGAACTCATCCCGGTGCTGAAAAACGCGCTTTTTAAACTCTTCGTAAGGCCTCAGCGTATGCAACCCTTTTCCCTTCTCTTTGCCGAGAATGGCTTCCACCAAGGAGCCCGCTTCCCGGTATGGTGCATTGGACTTGGCAACCACGAGTGCAAAGCTGCCTCCGTTGACATTATTGAGTTCCACATCGATAATCTTAAATCCTACCCTATCCGTCATCCACTTTATCTGCGTCAGTCCATAATGTTCCAAGTGTTCGTGGCAGACGGTATCGTAGGCGTTCATCTCCAGCATAGCGGGCATGTAGCTTTGCTCAAAAACCCAGACCCCGTCATCAGCAAGAACATCATGGATCTGTTGCATGAAATCGATGGGCGATTCCAGATCGTAGAACATGGCAATTGAAGAGATCACTTTAGCCTTCCGGCTGCCGAAGCGGTCTTTGATGGAACGGGCAGAAAAGAAATCTGCGATAAGATGGATCTGGTCCGGATAGTAGTCCTTGAATTTCCTTCCTGTAGGATCGATCCCGACCAGGGTATATCCTTTTTTCGGGTAGCCTTGGAGCAGGGTGCTGTCGTTGCTGCCGATATCGATGATGAGGTCTTCCGGTTTCAGATCGACCAAGGTGCAGATCTTGTTGACTATGTTATGCAGATGGTCGATCATGGATCGGTTGAGGCCTGAACGGTAGCCGTAATTCAATCCATACATTTCATGCAGGTCATAGGAATGCCGCAATTGGAGGAGTCCGCAGGAATTGCCCGCCTTATCCCCGGCACACTTCACGAGTGCCAGCGGTCCCGAAGTGATCTTCTCGTCTTTTTTTGTCGGGAAAACGCCGGTTAGGTTCTGCTTGCCGAGGTTTAGTATGGGAATCAGGTCGCTGCTGCCGCATATTCTGCATTTTGTGATTTCATGATGCATAGCCGTCTTGCTTTCATACATCGCCCCGTTCAGGGTGCCTTTTGATTCTTTAAGCTGGTATTCTTTTGCAGGGGAAGTGTATGGAAAGAGGTGGAGTGTGTCAAGAAAAATGATCGCAAGATTCGTTGTTTTTAATAAATCGCCGTCTGTGTTAGTTTGCAGTCGATTCGGGGATCGGCGGCGATCCGTTCCGTGAGCTCGGCGGCAAATCCCTCCGCGCCTCCCACAAGACCGTACTTGGGAATCACCACCGCGATTCTTCTCCTGCCTTCCATGTCGCTATCCACCGTCAGAAGAGGCTCTGCCGCTCGAGCCGGAAAAAATGAACCTCCCTGCCCGCCTTCAGAATAGGGTCAGGCCAATCTTCATCGTTACTTGACCTGGTACTCCTTGATGATCTCGATCACCTTGGCGACCTCTTCGGGCGGGAGCTTTCCCTTGTAGATGTAACGGCAGATCCGTTCCTTGTCCACGATGACGATGTTCGAGGAGTCGTTCTGGAGGCCCCAGAGGTTGAGGATGGTATAATCATCATCCAACAGGATGATCGCGCCGGTTTTCTCCCGCTTGCTCTTGACGATACCCTTGATGAGAAAATTGGGCAGCGCGGTCGCTTTCATATTCGTGATGCCGAGCCCCTTGTACCTGGTCTTGCGATCCAGGCCGGTATCCTTGAGGAGGGCATCCTCCACATGGACGTTCATATCCTTTTCGTCCGGATCGACATAGAAGATTGACATGACCCTTCCCTCGAACTCCGGAGAGGCAAGCGAGTATTGTTTTCCCGTCGAATCCTTGAGTTTGAAGTCCGGGGCCTTGTCCCCCACCTTGAGTTCGGCGGCCGCGGCCGCAGAGACGGTCCATAACAGCCCGAGCAATACAAAAGGAACGGTTTTCTTCATGCCACTCCTCCTTCCTTTCGGATCGGGGACAGATTTGAAATCTGTCCCCGATTGAAACGCAGATTGCGGCGGATGTTTCAATTATAGGAAAAAGGCTGGGGCCAATCAAGATAAATAATTTAAAATTCTATTGAATCCTCTGTGCTCCTATGTTAAGCAGGACTGAAAAATTAAGAGGTTGGGATCGCGCCATGAGCCTGGGGAAAATGCTGGAGGAAAGCGCCGGCCGGTATGCGGAAAGGGTGGCCCTCGTCCACGGCGAACGGAGGATCACCTACGGGGAGCTGAACCGGGCGGCATGCGCCCTGGGAAACCACCTAAGGTTGCTTGGTTTAGGCAAGGGGGACAAGGTGGCGATCATGCTCCCCAACTGTCCCGAGTTCGTCATCGCCTATTTTGCCGTCCAGAAGATCGGCGGCGTCGCCGTGACCCTCAATGTCCAGTCCACGCCTTACGAGCTCCGGCACCTCCTCGGAAACAGCGACGCGCAATGCCTGATCACCCAGGGGGCGCTGGCGAAACGCTTCGAAGAGATCAAAAATGAACTCCCCCTCTGCCGTCATATAATAGCAACGAACGGGCCCGATGAAGAGTCGCCGTTCCGGGAGATCATCGCCAAAGGTCCCTTCACCATAGAGGTCCCCGAGCTCGCGGCCGACGACCCCGCGGTCATGATCTATACGGCGGGGCTGACGGGAAAGCCGCTCGGCGCTGTTCTTACTCATTACAACCTCCTGACCCAGTCGGTGCTTCTCCGGACGATCTGCCAGCGGGACGAAAAGGATATCGGCCTCTCCATCATCCCCCTCTTCCACTCCTTCGGGGCCGTCGCGAACATGGTGTCGCCCATCAGGATCGGCGCCGCGGTCGTCCTGATGGACCGCTTCACCCTGGACGGGATCTTCGGCGCAATCGAAAAGGAGAGGGTCACTTACATCGCCGCCGTCCCCCGGCTCTTCCTCGGCATGGCGTTCCACGAGGGGACCGAAAAATACCGGCTCGATTCCCTGCAGGTCTGCATCACCGGCGGCGCGGCGATGCCCCCGGAATTCATTCCTCTGTTTGAACAAAAATTCGGCGTCAGAATCATGGAGGGCTACGGCCTCACCGAGGCGTCGCCCGCCGCCGCCTTCAGCCGCCTCGACATGCCCCAGAAGCCGGGGTCCATCGGAGTGCCCATCCCCGGCGTAGAAGCGAAGATCGTCGATGAAACGGGTCGTGAAGTCCCGCGGGGAACAGTCGGCGAGCTCATCCTCAGGGGCGAAAATATCATGAAGGGCTACTACAAGGACGAGGAAATGACAGCTCAGGTCATCAGGGACGGCTGGCTCCACACGAGCGACCTGGGCCGGATCGATGCGGAGGGCTATATATTCCTCACCGGCCGGAAGAAGCGAATGATCATCACGAGCGGCTTCAACGTTTATCCCCGGGAGATCGAGATCGTCCTCGGTCTGCACCCAGCCGTGCAGGAGGCCCGCATCGTCGGCAAGGAGGATCTGCTGCGGGGAGAGATAGTCAAGGCGCTCGTCGTGAAGAAACCCGGCGCGGAGATCGAGGAAAGGGAGCTGCTCAAACATTGCCGGATCTACCTCTCCGCCTACAAGGTCCCGCGCGAAATAGAATTCATCGAAAAGATCGGAGAGTAAAACAAAGACTGCCGCGCAGGAGGTTCCCGGGGAAAATAGGTTTCAAGAGGCCGACGGCGCCGCGCAGACTTCCCCGACGGGCTTCTCCTCTTCCAGGTCCATGGCTTTCCAGACAATCTCCGCAATGTCGAGGGCGGCCATGGTCTCCTCCTTCTTGCGGTCCTTAATCCCATCGGCGAGCATGGTGAGACAGAAGGGACAGCCCACCGCGATCCTGTCCGCCCCCGTAGCGATGGCCTGGTCCGTCCGCATGTTGTTGATCCGCTCGCCGATATCCTCCTCCATCCACATCCTCGCACCCCCGGCGCCGCAGCAGAAGCTCCTGGCGAGGTTCCGCTCCATCTCCGTCAGCTTCAATCCGGGAACGGCCGCGAGAACCCGCCGGGGCGGATCGTAGATCTCGTTGTACCGGCCGAGGAAGCAGGAGTCGTGGTAGGTGAACAGGCCTTCGACTGGCTTTTTAAGGGCAATTTTATCCTTCGCGATCAGATCGGCGATGATCTCCGTGTGGTGCCAGACCTCGAACTCCCCGCCGAAATGGGGGTAGTCCTTCTTCAGGGCGTTGTAGCCGTGGGGGCAGGTGGCAATGATCTTCTTGACGTTGTAGTTCTTCATGATCTCGATGTTCGCCTGGGCCAGGGTCTGGTAGAGGTATTCGTTTCCGCCGCGCATCGCGGAATCGCCGCAGCACCCCTCCTGGGTCCCAAGGATGCCGAAGCTCACCCCTGCCGCCTTGAGGATCTTCGCCAAGGCCGCAGAGACCTTTTTCCCGCGGTCGTCAAACGAACCGGAGCAGCCCACGTAGAAGAGGTACTCCACATCGGGGTCTTCGGCCAGGGTCTTGATCCCGAGGTCCTTCGCCCAGTCCGCCCGCAGGTGGGCGCCGATGCCCCAGGGGTTGGAGTTGTTCTCCATGTTCCGGTAGGTGAGCTGGAGCTCCGGCGCGAAATCGGCCTCGGTCAGGACCTTGTATTGCCGCATCCCGACGATCTTGGGGATATGCTCGATCGAGGAGGAGCAGTGCTCCATGCAGTACATGCAGTTCGTGCAGGCCCACAGCTCGTGGAGATCGATCACCCCGCCGACCATCGCCTTCTCGGCCGGCGCCGCCCCGGGCGTCGTCCCCTTCACCACGGTATCGACCGCAGCATCCATGCGGTCGAGGGCCTTCAACAGAATATTCTTCTTACCGGGTTTCCCTCCCGGCTCCGCGGCGATACATCCCGCCTCCTTCTTTGCAGCAACGGCCGCCGGCGCCATCTCCAGCCAGTAGGTCTTGAGGTCCTGGATCACCTTCTTCGGCGAGAGGGGTTTCCCGGAGAGGTAGGCCGGGCATCCGTCCTGGCACCGTCCGCAGCGCGTGCAGGCGTCGGAATCGAAGATCTGCTTTTTCGTGAACTCTTCGAGTTTGCCCACGCCGAAGGACTCCGCCGTCTCGAAGTTCCGGATCGGTTCGCTGTATCCCGCGGGCTTAAGCGAGACCATGAAGTGGTTGGCGGGGGTCGTGATGATGTGCAGCAGCCGTGAGTAGGGGATGTAGGCGATGAACCCCAGGGAGACGAAGGTATGGATCCACCAGGTGATCTTGTGGAGGGTCTTCGCCTGCACCGGATCGACGCCGGTAAAGGCCTTGGCCAGGAACCAGCCGACGAATGACCAGACCTCCCAAGGGGGACGGGTCACATGGATCCGGAGGGCCTCGACGACAAAGCCCGTCACGATGATTCCAAGGATGAGCAACAGCGCGATCGCATCATCCAGGGTGTTGTCCGGCTTTCCCTGGTAGCCGAGGCGGTCGGGCCGCTGGACGTACCGCCGATAGATCGCCAAAAGCCCGCCGATGAGGACGGCCAGGCCGAAGAGGTCCATCAGGAAGGAGAAGACCAGGTAGAAGGTCCCGCGGAGAAAGGCCCATCCCAAGGGCTCGGCGATATGAAACTCCGTGGCGTCGAAGGCCGCGCCGAAGAAGAGGACAAAGAAACCGAAGAAGATCAGCCCGTGCATGATCCCGGGATAGGGATCCCGGAAGGTCTTCCACTGGATGAAGCCGTTCATCAAAAGGGCGTTCATCCGCTTCCCGAGGCGGTCTGTCCGCAACTCCGGCCGGCCGAGGGCGACCCACAGCTGCCACCGCCGATAGACGCCGTAGGCGAAGATGGTGAGGGCAAATGCCGAAAGGAGAAAGAGGATGGGTTCAAAATAGTCGGCATTCCAGAAGACCTGCCGTCCTTCGTTTCCGACCGAAAATACGACGTGTGCCATACACCCTCCTGCAAATATGGGGGATAATAAGGGGACATATACCTTTTTTACAGAAAATAGGTATGGATGTCCCCATATTATCCGTCCCCATATTATCCGCCGACCTCGGTCAGGCAAGCAGTTTCTTGCACTCTTTCGTCAATTCCGGAACGACCTTGAAGAGGTCGTCCACGATGCCGTAATCGGCCTTCGCGAAGATGGGGGCCTCGGCATCCTTGTTGATGGCCACGATAAATTTCGAAGAGCTCATCCCGGCCAGATGCTGAATGGCGCCGGAGATGCCGCAGGCGATATAGAGGTTGGGAGAGACCACCTTGCCGGTCTGTCCCACCTGATCGCGCTGGGACCTCCAGCCGGCATCCACCGCCGCGCGGGAGGCGCCGACTGTAGCGCCGAGGACGGCCGCCAGTTCTTCAAGAATGACGTAATTTTCCGGCCCCTTCATGCCGCGCCCGCCGGAGACGATGATATTGGCCTCCGTCAGATCCACCTTGCCGCTCGTATCCTTCTGGACCTCGAGGATCTTCGTCTTGAGTTGACCGGCAGCGAGGGCGGGATCAAATTTCACGACCGTCCCAGCCTTCGCGTTTTCCACTGCGGGAAAGACGTTCGGCCTGAGTGTCGCCATCTGCGGGAAGGAGGAGATCGTGATCTCGCCGAAGCACTTGCCCGCATACATCGGCCGGACGGCCAGGAGCTTCCCGTCGACGATCTTCACGTCCGTGCAGTCCGTCGCCAGGCCCGTCGCGAGCTTGCCCACCAGGCGGCCGGAGAGATCCTTCCCCTGGGTGGAAGCGCCCAAAAGCAGGATGGCGGGATCATTCTCTTTCACCACCTTGGCCACCGCCACCGCATGGGCATCCGTCGTGTAGGGTTCGAGGGCGGGATCGTCCGCCGCATAGACCTTGTCAACACCGTATTTCCCCAATTGCCCGGCGATCCCCTCGATCCCCGCGCCGCAAAGCACGGCGCACACCTCTTCGCCAAGCTGATCTGCAAGCTTCCGGGCGGTGCTCGCCAGTTCGAAACTGATCTTTCGGAAGGCGCCATTCCGCTGTTCTGCAACGATCCATACACCTTTTGCCATGTTTATATCCTCCTATATCACCTTCGCCTCTTCCCTGAGCAGCTTGGCCAGCTCCGCGGCCTTCCCTTCCGGAGTGCCGTCGCCGCAGATGATCTTCCCCGCGGCCCTCGCCGGAGGCGGTACGAATCTGGCGACCTTGGCCTTGCCCTCGGTAGACACGCCCAGTACGGCGGCATCCTTCACCTCGACCGGTTTTTTCTTCGCCTTCATGATCCCGGGGAGGGAGGCGTAACGCGGTTCGTTTAACCCCTTCTGGGCCGTCACCACGCAGGGGAGCGGGCACTCTATCAGGAGCTGGGCCCCTTCGATGGGCCGGATGACCTTTACTGCCCCGTCCGTGAACTCAAACTTGGTCACGACTGTAACCTGGGGAATCCCTAACAGCTCGGCCAGAACGGCGCCGACCTGCGCGGAGTCGTCATCGATAGCCCGCTGGCCGCAAAAGACGATGTCGAAGGGAACCGCCTTGATCGCCGCCGCCAGGGCCGAGGCCGTGACGTAGGCGTCCGCGCCGTCGAAGGCCGGATCGCAGATGTGGATGCCCTTGTCGGCGCCCATTGCCAGGGCGGTCCGGATCGTCTCCATCGCTCGTTGCGGCCCGACGGAGACGATGGTCACCTCGCCGCCGTTTTTCTCCTTCAGCCTCAGGGCCTCCTCCACGCCAAACTCGTCGTAAGGGTTCATGACCCACTTGATGCCGCCTTCCTCGATGCCCGATCCGTCCGGCTTCACCTTGATCTGGGCCTCCGTATCCGGAACCTGTTTTACGCATGCAACAATATTCACATCCTCCTCCTTCCCGATGCGTATGGCTCACCTGGGGACAGATTTCAAATCTGTCCCCATCGCCTCGCTCCTCCTATTGGGGACAGATTTGAAATCTGTCCCCAATAGCCAAATCTGTCCCCAAAAGCCTTGCCTCTTTACGCCCTCTTTCCTACATCAGGAAAGCGGAAAGAGAAAGGTTTTTTTAGAGCCTGTTTCTCACCAGATCCTCGACGACCGAGGGATCGGCCAGCGTGCTCGTATCGCCGAGATCGCCGATGTCGTTGGCGGCCACCTTCTTGAGGATGCGCCGCATGATCTTGCCGCTCCGGGTCTTGGGAAGCCCGTCCGCCCACTGGAGCTTCTCCGGAGTGGCGATGGGGCCGATGATGTTCCGGACGAGCGCCACAAGCTCCTTCCTGAGCGCGTCGGATTTCTCCACGCCCGTTTTGAGCGTCACATAGGCGTAGATCGACTGCCCCTTGATCTCGTGGGGGTAGCCGACGACCGCCGACTCCGCCACTTTCTCGTGGGAGTTCAGCGCCGCCTCGACCTCGGCGGTCCCCATCCGGTGGCCGGAAACGTTGATGACGTCATCGATGCGGCCGGTGATCCGGTAATATCCGTCGCTGTCGCGAAGCGCCCCGTCGCCGGTGAAGTAGTAGCCGGGGAAGGGTTCGAAATAGGTCTCCTGGTATTTTTTGTGGTCCCCGTAAATCGTCCGGGTGAAGCCGGGCCACGCCCGCTTGATGCAGAGGGCGCCGCGGCCGACCAGCTCCCTGACCTCCTCGCCCGTCGTGTCGTCCATCAGCGCCGGGACGACCCCCATGATGGGGAGTGTCGCCAGCGCCGGCTTGATGGGGATCGCCCCGGGGAGCGGCAGGATCATAAAGCCGCCCGTCTCCGTCTGCCACCAGGTGTCTACGATCGGGCACTGATTGCGGCCGATCACGCTGTAGTACCAGTGCCAGGCCTCGGGATTCAGCGGCTCGCCGACGGAGCCCAGGATGCGCAGCGAGGAGAGATCGATCCCCTCCACCCACTGGTCGCCCTCCTTGGCGATGGCGCGGATGGCCGTAGGAGCGGTGTAGAACTGGGTCACCTTGTACTTCTCGACGATCTGCCAGAAACGGCTGTAGGTCGGGTAGTTGGGCACGCCTTCGAACATGAGGGAGGTGGCGCCGTTGCAGAGCGGCCCGTAGATGGTGTAGCTGTGGCCCGTCACCCAGCCGATGTCGGCGGTGCACCACCAGATGTCATCCTCATGAACATCGAAGCCCAGTTTGTGGGTGTAGGCCGTAAAGAGGAGATAGCCGGCCGTCGTGTGGAGGACCCCCTTGGGCTGGCCTGTGGAGCCGGAGGTGTAGAGAATGAAGAGGGGATCCTCGGCGTCCATCCACTCGGGTTCGCACTGATCGCTGACCTTGGCCATCTCCTCGTGCCACCAGAGATCGCGGCCCGGCGTCCAGTCCAGTTTGCCGAGCTTGTCGCCGACCCGCTTCACGACGATTGCCTTCTCGATGGAGGGACAATCCTTCAGGGCCGTGTCGGCGTCCTTCTTCTGGGGCGCCGCCTTGGCGCCGCGGAAGGTCCCGTCGCAGACCACGAGGATCTTCGCCTGCGAATCCCGGATCCGGACGGAGAGGGCCTCGGAGCTGAAACCGCCGAAAACAACGGTATGGACGGCGCCGATCCGGGCGCAGGCCAACATGGCGACCCCGGCCTCGGGGACCATCGGCATGTAGATGCAGACCCGGTCGCCCTTTTTGATCCCGTGGGCCTTGAGGACATTGGCGAACTTGCAGACCTCTTTGTGCAGCTCGCGGTAGGTGATGGCCCGCTCCTCGTTCGGTTCGTTCCCGACCCACTGGATCGCCGCCTTGTCGCCCCTCTTTTCGAGGTGCCGGTCGAGGCAGTTGTAGGCGACGTTGAGCTGGGCGCCTTCGAAATACCTCACAGTGATCGGCCCTTTGCGGATGTCGAAGTTGAAATCCTCGACCCTGTCCCACTTCTTGAAGAAAGTCACATACTCATCGGCCATCTTGGCCCACCAGCCGGGCGGGTCGGCCAGAAACTGCTGCTGGAGCTTCTCGTATTCCTCCCTGCTTTTGATATAGGAAATCTTGCGCACCCTCTCATGTACGGGATACACCTCTTTCAACTCTGCCTTGTCCTTTTCCCCCATGATGACCTCCATTTATTGCTTAATTTTTCTACGGGCAAACTGCCGCTGCGGAATATCCAAATCTTCGGCACAGATCCCGACCGGCAAGAGACGTCGCTGATCGTGAACGGCGGTCAATATATGACCGATGGTCATATCACTATGTGTCTGCCCTATATCAATATTCGCCGAATGTCAAGATTTATTTTCCGACTAGAACGGGGACAGATTTCAAATCTGTCCCCGTTCCCACGCGGCAAGCCGCGCAGATTTGAAATCTGTCCCCGTTCCCACAGGGCGGTCCGCTGTGTTCTATTTGACACATTCCGGCGTGTTGAGTCCGGCGATCGATTCCCCGGCGCCCCGCACCATATCGGGCAATGGGCCTTTCGTCACACAACCCCGACGGCAAGAAAAAGCTGGGAATAATCATCCATTCAATT
The DNA here is from genome assembly GCA_001830835.1 of Syntrophobacterales bacterium GWC2_56_13. Lineage (GTDB taxonomy): Bacteria > Desulfobacterota > Syntrophia > Syntrophales > UBA5619 > JAKAFS01. Next base: position 50,311 of record MICJ01000002.1, read on the forward strand.
GTTTTAATTCATTATTTTAGAAGGGATGCCGTGGATAGCCGCTTCCGGACCGTCGCACCCGTCCCCAGTCGCGTCGCCCCGGCGCGTCACCCTGGTATGATGCTTGCAGCGTGGAAATCACTCAATCTCTTCACCCGGGCATGAGATGCTTCGCCCGGCGGAAAGATAGGGCTTGACATCGCCTTTGAGCGGTGTTAGCATGCCATCCGATATCTGTGAAAGGAGGTGGTGCGCCGAGCGGTTATTTTTAAAACGGCCTCCGGGGAGTCCGAGAGGAGTTCCCCCTGCCGGCCTCGGACCGGTTAAAAGCGGGCCGCGTGCGGAGACGCGAAAGCGTCGGTTGTTTTTTGAGAGGGTCCCCATGCCCGTGGGGATCGAAACAGCAAAACAGGAGGAAAGAAATGAAAAAGTTTTTGATCGTTTTACTGTCGCTGGGACTGATCGCAGCCTTCAGCATGACCGCATCGGCCGCGGACGTAAAGTTCAGCGGGTCGTACTATGTGGTCGGCGTGTATGATAATAATGACGCTCTCGCCGACAACGACCTGGCCCCTTCCCGCGCCTTCTTCTTCCAGAGGGTGAGACTCGAGCCCGTCTTCCAGATTGCCGAAGGACTGACCTTCACGACCCGGATGGACGCGCTGGAGAAACAGTGGGGCAGTTTGAACTGGAGGACCATCGGCGGCGGTGGCCAAGATTCGCCCTCCAGCCGCCCCAGCACGGGTGGTGCTGGCAGCCTTGCCCAGGAGAACATCGAATTTGAACGCTCCAATGTGACGTTCAAGACCGCCATCGGCACATTCGTTGTCGGCTATCAGGGCTTCTTTAACTGGGGCACCGTTTTCCAAGACTTTTCCGACAACGACAACACGACAGCGAGGATCTTGTATATAAATACCGTGGGCCCTGTGACCCTGCTCGCCTTCTACGACAAGTTTATCGAAGCCGACACATCCGCCGGCTTAATCGGACTGACCGATGCGGACATTTCCAATTACGCGCTCGCCGGCATCTACAGCTTCAAGAACGGGAACGCCGGTCTCCTCTACTACTACTTCAATATCGCCACCCCCAGACCAGGCGGCCTCCGGATCAATTGGCACTATCTCGCGCCTTACGTAAAGGCGACGTTCGGCCCGGTTTATGTCGAAAGCGAAGTGATTTATATGACCGGCAAGACGAAGTTTGAGGCGCCTCTCGCTGGCGTTGCCGATGTTGATACAAACGCCTGGTCCGCCTACCTGCTGGCGAAGGCGAATCTGGGTCCGGCGCATGTCGGCGCGCAGGTCGGTTGGGTATCCGGCGACGACGGTTCCGACCCCACCAAGAACGACGCCAGTCTCAACACAGGCACCGGCTGGAACCCCGCGCTCATCCTGATGAACGATGATTTAAACAACTGGAAGGGCCGAACAGGGGCCAACACGGCCAACAGCGGAAAGGGCAACATCCTCCTCTACAACATCTTCGGCGGATTCAACCCGACGCCGAAGATAAACGTGGAATCGGCCCTGACGTATGCCGAGGTCGACAAGATACCTGCAGCCGCCGCTGTTAATAAGAATGAATCAAAGAAGCTGGGGATTGAGCTTGACATTACCGCCAGCTACAAGATCTATGACAACCTGACCTACATGGTGGGTGCGGGTTATCTGTGGACCGGCGATGCCTTCAAGGGATACGGAGCCGGCAGCAACGCGAACGTGGTCGGCAACGACTACCTGCTGATGAACAAGCTGTCCCTGAGCTTTTAGGGGGGTGTTTGATTCAAGAGCGGTTTAACCTCTAACCGGCCCCGGGGAGAAATCCCCGGGGTTTTTTTATCCTGTCTCTCCTCCCCCTTGACCGACCGCGCCGAAGCATGCTATTGATTTTCCGAAGTTTGAAGAATTATGGGGACAGAATTAATTCTGTCCCCATAATTCCCAGAGGAGCAGCCATCGAGAAGATTCACGGCAATTTGACCGGTCTCGGGCCGGCCCAGATCAGGCGCATCGGGCAGCTCTATCGGCGGCGCCTCCCGCCGGAGCGGGTCGTCACCCACGAGATGGCCCGGCCGCTTACGGAGCTCTCCCGCGAGATCAACCGCCAGATCGGCCTCCTCGTCACCCGCCGGGGGGAGGTGGCCTATGTCATCGTCGGCTCTCATCACAACATTCTTATCCCTTCTCTGGACGGTTTCCGCGCCTCCTCACGCCGCTTCAAGGGGCTCCGGCTGATCCACACCCACCTGAGCGGCGAAGAGCTTACCACCGACGATCTGACCGACCTGGCGCTTTTGCGCCTCGATCTCGTCTGCGCGCTGGAGGTAGGCGGGGACGGCCTCCCCGGCTTCGCCCACACGGCTCACCTCATCCCCGAAAACCCGGAAGGACGCTTCTGGCTGACCCTCGCTCCCAAACGCCCCGCGGAGATGGATCTCGACTTCCTGGACTTCATCTCGGCCATGGAAGGCGATTTCGCCAGGCGCCAGAAGACGCGCAAGGTGGAGGCCGCCGACCGCGCCATCCTCGTCCGCGTGGAAACAAACCCCTTTTTCGACGGCGAGGCCTCCCTCGCAGAGCTCCGGGAACTCTGCCGCACCTGCGGCGTCGAGGTCTTCGACGCCGCGATCCAGCACCGCCCGGAGGTGGACCCGCGCTTCCTCATCGGGAAGGGAAAACTCTCCGATCTCGTTATCCGGGCGCTGCAGATGGATGCGAACCTTCTGATCTTCGACCACGAGCTGACCGCCGCCCAGGTCCGCTCCATCGCGGACTTCACCGAGATGAAGGTCATCGACCGGACCCAGGTGATCCTCGACATCTTCGCCCGGCGCGCCCACAGCCGGGAAGGAAAGATCCAGGTCGAACTGGCCCAGCTCAAATACCGCCTCCCCCGTCTCACGAGGCAGGACGCCGCCCTGTCCAGATTGGCGGGGGGGATCGGCGGCACCGGCCCCGGCGAGACGAAGTTAGAGGTCGACCGGCGGCGGATCAGGGAGAGGATCCACCGTCTGGACAAGGAGCTGAAGAATATCGGGAAGGCGAGGGGGCAGCGGCGCGTGAAAAGGGAGAAGACGGGCCTCCCCGTTATCTCGATCGTGGGCTACACCAACGCCGGCAAATCCACGCTCTTGAACTCCCTGACGAAAAGCGCGGTCTTCACCGAAGACCGCCTCTTCGCGACTCTGGACCCGAAGAGCTCGCGCCTCCGCTTCCCCCGGGACATGGAGGCCGTCATCACCGACACGGTCGGCTTCATCCGGGACCTGCCGAAGGAGCTCGTGACCGCCTTCTCGGCCACCCTCGACGAGCTCCAGGAAGCGGACATCCTCCTCCACGTGATCGATGTGAGCAACCCGGCCTTCGAGGCCCAGATCGCCGCCGTCGAGAAGATCCTCGCGGAACTGGACCTGATCGGCAAGCCGACCCTCCGGGTCTTCAACAAGGAGGACCGCGTCCAAGACAAGGCTCTCCTTGCGAACCTCTGCCGGCGGTTCGAGACCGTGGCCATCTCTGCCCTTGATCCCGCCACGCTTCCCCCGCTGATGGAGAGGCTGGAAACCATGATCGGGTAAAGCGGATGCGTGCTTTTTTTGCAAAATACCGGGCAAAGGCGGGATGGTTTCTTCTGATCTGCCTGACCGGCTATGCCGTCCTGAACCTCCTATGGCAGAGCGTCCGGCTCTATCCCGGTCTGCCGGAGAAGGACCCTGTCACCCTCCACGAAGAGAGGATCCGGCAGCTTGAATCCCTGCTGCCCGCCTCCGGCGAGGTCGGCTATGCCACCACCGTGGAAAACGACAAGATCTTCGCCGCTGAAAAGGCGTTTCAGAATGTGGAGTATCTCGCCCAGTACGTCCTCACGCAGTACACCCTGGCCCCCGTGATCGTCCGGAACGGCCCGGAGTTCCCGCTCGTCGTCGGCAATTTCCTCGACGGTCCGCCGCCGCCCGGATTCTTAGAAAAAAACGGCCTGTCGCCGCTACGGGACTTCGGCGACGGCCTCATCCTCTACCGAAGGGACCGGAAGAAATGACATTTTCATTCAGCTCCTCCCTTCTCACCTCTCTGATCATCGGCTGCCTGCTGTCGTTTATCTTCATTCCGCACCTGAAAAACGGCGCCGCCGGTCTCGCGTTCCGTCTCTTTGCCGGCGCCGGTCTCGGCATCGGCGTCACATCCTGCGTCTATTTTATCTGTCTTCTTGCAGGACTCACCCGATACGTCCCGGCAATCGACCTGGTTATCTGCCTGGTTCTCGGCCTGCTCTGCTTCGTCCTGTCCAGGAGGGGTCTCCGCAAGGAACCGCTGCAGCTTTCGGAAATCGGGACATTCTCCGGATTCCGCGTCCTTCTAACCGTGATCTTTTCCATCGAACTCATCGCTTCCCTGCTCTCCTTCGCCGTCGCCTTCCTGAAAGAGCCCCACGGCAAATGGGATGCCTGGCTTATCTGGAACATGCACGCCCGCTTCCTCTTCAGGAGCGGCGAGGAGTGGCGCAGCGTTTTTACCGGCGGCCTGGACTGGAGCCACTGGGACTATCCCCTCCTCCTGCCGCTGTCCATCGTCCGCTCCTGGAATTACATGGGAGGCGAAAGCCGCAACGTCCCCGCCCTCATGGGTCTTCTCTTCACCTGCCTCATCCTCGGCCTTCTTCTGTGCTCGCTGTCGCTTCTGCGAAGCAGAGCCCATGGCTATCTGGCCCCCATGATCCTGATGGGAACCCCTTTTTTCATCGCCCTGGGGGCCTCTCAATTCGCCGATATCCCCTTCGCCTTTTTCATCCTGGCCACCCTCGTGATGCTTTTCTTCCAGCGGCGATCGCCGGGGAATCATGCCGGGCCGCTGATCCTGGCGGGGATTGCCGCCGGATTGTGCGCCTGGACGAAAAACGAGGGGTTGCTGTTTGTGCCGATCGTGACTGTCAGCCTGGCCGGCACGGCGGCTTATACGGGCGGATGGAGATACTCTTTTAAGCGAACCGGCTGGTTTCTGGCGGGCGCCCTGCCGGTCCTGCTGATCGTCCTCTATTTCAAGACCCGGCTCTCCCCGGCCAACGATCTGGTGGCGGGCTTCAGCTTGGCCGCTGCATCGGCCAAGCTGCTGGATCCGGGCCGCTATGCCGAGATCGCCAGAGCCTTTTTCATCACCGGAATCAGTTTCACCCAAGGGTTGATCGACGTGCGCATGGGAATGCATCTCAACCCCGGCGCCGTCAACATCCTGCTCTTGGTCGTCTATCTCCTGCTGACCGGAATCAGGATCGATGAAAAGGACAGGGTTTGCCTTTTTCAGACCGCCGCCGTCCTTCTGCTGATGCTGGCCGGTTACTTCTTCGTCTATGTCATGACTCCGCTCGACCTGAACTACCATCTCATGACGTCGCTGAACCGTCTTTTCCTGCAGCTCTGGCCGAGCGCCGTGTTCCTCTTTTTCATGGCCGCCGGCCTCCCCGAGCCGGCATCGCTCGCGGGGGGCCGGCCGGAGACCGCATCCCTACAGCCGCAAAAAGGACCCGGAAAGGGTAAAAACACCGTGAAACAAAGGAGATGAAATGAATACGGAAAAAGTGCTGTCCGTCGTGATCCCCGTTTATGACGAAAAGGAAACCATCCTGAGGATCATCGATAAGGTTCTCCAGCTTGATTTCGTCAAAGAGATCATCGTCGTCGATGACGGATCAAAAGACGGAACAACAGAACTGCTGCGCGAGGCCGCATTTGACGGTCGGGTGAGGATCTTCTTTCACGACCGGAACCGGGGCAAGGGGGCGGCGCTGAGAACGGGCTTCGGTCATGTCACCGGGGAGATCGTGGCCGTCCAGGACGCGGACCTGGAATACGATCCGAACGAATTCGCCGAGATGATCAAGCCCATTCTCGAGGGGGTGGCCGACGTGGTTTACGGCTCGCGGCTCTCCGGGGGCAAGCCGCAGAGGGTTCACCTCTTCTGGCACAAACTGGGAAACGGCTTTCTGACGTTTCTGACGGATCTCCTCTACAACACAACCCTCTCCGACATGGAAACCTGCTACAAGATGTTCAGGAAAAACATCATCGAAACCATCCGCATACGGTCCGACGGTTTTTCCGTCGAACCGGAACTGACTGCCAAGATCTGCAAGAACAAGCAGTGGCGCGTCTATGAACTGCCCATCTCCTACTACGGCAGAGGCTATGCGGAAGGCAAGAAAATATCCTGGAAACACGGCTTCTCCGCTCTCTGGACGCTTCTGAAGTACCGCTTCACCGACTGATGCTAAAATTTTTGGATACCCCCTCCTGCCGAATGCGCCGGGGATGACGCCTGCCACACCACCTTATCCACGCGGCATAAATTCTCTATTGACATCCCCCGGGGTTTGTTTTAAAATTTTAGCGATTTCGTCAGTGGGGTTTCCTGAGAATGAACGGAACGTTGAGAGTCGTTTTTTGGAAGAGTCAGTCCTGAAATCAGCGTATCCTAAAGGCCATGGGTAAAAAATCCATGGCCTTTTTATGAAATCCTCCCACAGAATACCCCCTCCTGTGGGCGGGGTCATTCACCTCAAGGCGTTTTTTGCCTGCATTTTTCTGCGGCGCGCAAAGATGAAGGAGACCCCGGTCGGGAAAAACAATTTTTGGGGAAACGCTATGCATGAAGTGATATGGCACGGCCGCGGCGGACAGGGGGTAGTCATCGCCGCGCAGATCCTGGCCGAATCGGCCTACCTACAGGGATTCAAAGGGGTCACCTCGGCGCCGACCTTCGGCCCGGAGCGCCGCGGGGCGCAGCTCATGGCCTCCACCCGGATCTCCGACGCCGCAATCCGGACCTTCGCGCAGATTGAAAAGGCCGACATCGCCGTCATCCTCGATCCGTCGCTCTTCGGCGTGGTCGATATCCTGGGCTCCCTGAAACCGAATGGGCTGATCCTCATCAACACGACACAGAAGGCGGAGGAGGTCGCAATCGAAGGCTGTCTCAACATCGCCACCCTCGATGCGGCCGCGATCGCGCTTCGCTTCCACCTCCTCAAGGAGGGGACGCCGATGGTCAACACGCCCATGCTGGGGGTTCTCGCCCGGGCCTCGTGCCTTGTCTCTCTCGAATACATGGAGAGGGGACTGAAATGGAAGATGTCCGGCACGGCGGCGGCGACCAATATCGCGGCGCTTCGTGCCGCATACGAGGAAACGAGTTTGAAGAGGATCGTATAACGCAACAGTTGGACAACGGGAAATCAGATCCCGGAAGCGCCAACGGAATAGAGGCATCGGTTATGGAACCCAAAGACGATAACATCTCTGCGATGTGCAAGCCGGCCGTAGGCGAGGCGGGGAGGACCGGGGACTGGCGGGATGCCACACCGGTCATCGACCATTCTAAATGCATCGCCTCCGTCAAGAACCGGCCGGCATGCTACCTCTGCTGGCTCTACTGCCCCGACGGGATCGTCACCGCGGGCATTCCGGTCCGGATCGATCTCGAATACTGCAAGGGGTGCGGCATCTGCGCCGAGGAGTGCCCGGCGAAGGCGATCACGATGGTGATGCACGAGGAGGCCGGGAAATGAGCAACGTCGAGATCATGACCGGAAATCAGGCCGCCGCCTACGGCGCAAAGCTCTCCAAGGTGCAGGTCATTTCAGCCTATCCGATCACCCCCTCGACCCCTGTCACCGAAATCATCGCGCAGTGGGTCGAGAAGGGCGAGCTGAAGGCCGAATACATCCGGGTGGAGAGCGAGCACTCGGTCATGGCGGTCTGCATCTCCGCCTCCACCGTCGGCGCCCGCGTCTTCACCGCAACCTCTTCCCACGGCCTCCTCTACATGCACGAGCAGCTCCACTGGGCGGCGGGCTCTCGCCTCCCCATCGTCCTTTGCTGCGTGAACCGCGGTGTCGGCGCCCCCTGGTCGATCTTCAACGACCAGCAGGACTCCATCGCCCAGCGGGACACAGGCTGGATCCAGATCTACTGCCGGGACAACCAGGAGATCCTGGACTCCGTGATCCAGGCCTACCGGATCGCCGAAGAGGTCTACTGCCCCGTCATGGTCTGCTACGACGGCTTCGTCCTCTCCCACACCATAATGCCGGTCGAAATCCCCGACGCCGAAATGGTCTGCCGATTTCTCCCCCCCTACAAGCCCCACACGATCCTCAGCCCGGAAGATCCCCGAAACATCAACCCGGTCATCTTCCCCTGGCAGAGGC
>MICJ01000002.1:58502-87288 GCA_001830835.1 Syntrophobacterales bacterium GWC2_56_13
GCACGCCCTGGAGGGATCGCGGGAGGCGATCATAAAAACGTGCCGCGACTATGCGGAGCTCTTCGGCCGGGATCAGGGCGGGATGCTCTGGACCTACAGGGCGGAAGACGCCGAAGTCCTCCTCGCCGCCATGGGATCCATCGCCACGGAGGCGACGACGGCGACGGACATCCTGCGCGAGGAAGGCATCCGGGCCGGCGTGGTCGGCATCCGGGTCTACCGCCCCTTCCCCCGCGAGGAGATCCGCGATGTCTTCGGAAAGGCGCCGGCCATCGTCGTTTTTGAAAAGAATATCAGTTACGGCTACGAAGGGGCGCTCTGCGCCGACATCAAGGCCGCCCTGTACGGCACCGGCAGCCGGGCGCCGGTCCATAATTTCATCGCCGGCCTCGGAGGCCGGGATGTCAAGGCCAGGGAACTGGCCGAGGCCACCCGTTCCTCCCTCGCGGCCATCGCCGCGGGGAACAGCGAACGGCAGACGTGGCTTGACTGCGTGACGGAGTGACAGATGCCGGAAACACTCTTTAAGGTAAACAAGGAAGAATACATGCTGCCGGGGAACCGCGCCTGCTCGGGCTGCGGCCTCTCCTTGGCCTACCGCTATGTGCTCAAGGCGCTCCGGGAGAACACGATTCTGACCATTCCCGCAAGCTGTCTTACGGTCCTCCACGGCCTCTACCCCACGACGTCCGTCGCCATCCCCTGCCTGAACTGCACCTTCGCGAGCACCGCGGCCTCGGCGTCGGGCCTCGTGGCGGGGCTTGCGGCAATGAACCGGAGCGACATCACGGTCGTCGCTATCGCCGGCGACGGGGGAACCTTCGACATCGGCATCCAGGCGCTCTCCGGCGCCGCCGAGCGGGGAACGGACTTCATCTTCGTCTGCTATGACAACGAGGGATACATGAACACGGGGACGCAGCGCTCCAGCGCCACCCCTATGGGGGCGCTGACCACGACGACCCCGATCCTCACCAAGCAGCAGAACAAGAAGGACATGATGAAGATCATGGAAGGCCACGACATCCCCTACCTTGCCACCACCTCCCCCTCCTTCCCGATCGACCTTTACGAAAAATTCGTCAAGGCCAAGAGGATCAAGGGGACCCGCTATCTCCAGATCGCGACCCCCTGCCCCCCCGGCTGGGTTTACCCGCCCAAGGACACGGTCAGGATCGGCCGGCTCGCCGTGGAGACGGGGTTCGTCGTCCTCTATGAGATCGAAAACGGGAAGTTCCGCTTCACCGGCCGTAGCAAAACCCTGGCCGAAAAGGGAAACCGCGCCCCGGTGATCCAGTTCCTGGAGAGGCAGGGGCGGTTCAAGAAGATGAGCCTGGAGCAGCTGGGCCAGCTCCAGCGGTGGGTCGACCACAAGTGGAATGAGTGCCTGAAACGGGCGGAAGCGTAGCGGAATCGGGGACAGATTTCAAATCTGTCCCCATATTATCCGCGATCAGGGCCGCGTAGCGTGCCGCCGCCCCCTTGTTCGCCGCCACGGCCTGCCGCCCTGCCTCTCCCCTGCTCCGGAGAACATCGGGACGGTCCAGGAACTTCCTGATTCCCGTGAAGAGTTCCTCGCCGTTTGTGACAGTGATCCCCGCCCCCACTTCTTCGAGAAGGGCCAGTTCATCCGGGAAATCCTCCATGTGCGGCCCGTGGAAGACGACCTTTCCCCAGGCGGCCGCCTCGAGGATATTCTGACCGCCCTTCGGGACGAGGCTCCCCCCGCAGAAGACGACGGCGGCAAGACTATAGACCTTGAAGAGTTCGCCGATCACATCCACGAGAATGATCCGTTCTTTCACGCGGCGGCGTCCGGCATTGATCTCTGACATCTTGATGAAGTCGGCAAACCCGGCCTGGCGGATGAGCTCCGCGACGGCCTCTGCCCGCTCGATGTGACGCGGAATCAGGATAAGTTTGAAATCCGGCCGGCGTTCGAGAATTCTCTGGTAGACCTCCAGGATCACCGTTTCCTCCCCCTCGTGCGTGCTCCCCGCGACGAGCGCTTCCTCTCCCGCTTCGATCCCGAGGCGCGCGGCGATCTTCAGTTCCAGTTCGGGGGAAACCCGGGCCGCGAGGCCGTCGTATTTGGCGTTCCCAATGACCTGGATACGGGCGAGGGGCATTCCGAGGGCCGCGAGCCTTTCCTGATCCGTTTCCGAGATCACGCCCGCGCCGTCGAGCGCCGCGAGGATCTCCTTCCAGAAGAAGCGCGTCGCGCGGTAACGGCGGAACGAACGGGGTGAGATCCGGCCGTTCGCCATGACGATCCGCGTCCCCCGTTCGCGGCAGATCCGGATGAAATTGGGCCAGAGCTCCGTCTCGACGGGGACGAAGACATCGGGCCGGACCAGGTCGAGGACCTTTCGGACGACGCAGGGAATATCGAGAGGATAATAGATATGGGCCGTGGCGGCGTCGACCAGTTTCCGGGCCATCTCCTGCCCCGTCTCCGTGCTCGTGGACATGACGATGCACGCCGCCGGGAAGCGGGAGCGGAGCGTCTCCACGATGGGGGCGGCCGCCGTCACCTCGCCGACCGAGACGGCATGAACCCAGATCCGCGGGCGCCCGATCATGCGGGAGGCCATCTCCGGGAAGAGGCGGCCGAACTTGGGACCGAGGCTCCGGCGGTACTTCCCCGTCAGGAGCATCCTCGCCCCGTAGAAGGGGACGGCAAAGACCGTGGCAATTAGAAGCAGCACATTGTAGAGTCCCGACCAGAGCAAGAGGCAACCTCTCTTCGATGACGATCCGGTTTTGACGTCCTCCATACCATGACCGGAGACCTGCCGCAAGCTACAGGTTGGGGGGGTCGGCCCGGAGTTTGTTGACACCGCCCCCCCGATGGTGTATGAAGATCCCGGCGGCAGGATCGTTGACGACTTCCCCGGGGTCCCCGCGTGCGGGAAAACCTGGAACGTCAATCGCCGCTTCTCCAACCCTTTGTCATTGAACTTGAAGTCATTGCGGGTTCGGCCATGAAACAGATCGCGCCATCCATCCTTTCGGCAGACGGAAGCAGGCTCGGCGAAGAGATTGCGGCCGTAGAGGCGGCGGGGGCCGACTTGATCCATATCGACGTCATGGACGGCCATTTCGTCCCCAACCTCACCATCGGCCCGGGACTGATCGCCTCTCTCCGGAAGACGACGCGTCTCCCCTTCGATGTCCACCTGATGATCGAAAACCCCGAGCGGTATATCGACGCCTTCGCGAAGGCGGGAAGCGACCGGATCACCGTCCACACCGAGGCCTCGATTCATCTCCACCGGATCATCTCCATGATCCGCGAGAAGGGCATCCGGGCCGGCGTCTCCCTAAATCCGGCGACGCCGCTCGCCCAAGTAGAACCGATCCTGCCCGATATCGATCTTCTCCTCGTCATGACGGTCAACCCTGGCTTCGGGGGACAGAAGTTCATCGGGGGGATGCTCCCAAAAATCGCGCAGGCGAAAAAGATGATCATGGCCGTCGCCCCGGAGGTGTTCCTGGAGGTTGACGGCGGCGTGACCCTGAAGAACATCCTTTCCATCGCGGACGCCGGCGCGGATATCTTGGTCGCGGGCGCCTCCATCTTCGGAAGCGGCAACTATCCCGAAACGATCGGGGCGATGAGGGCCCTCCTCACGGCGCCGACGGTCTCGGTCTGAATCCGCCAGGGCCCTCCCCCCGCAGAACGACACCCTTGCAAGAGCGCATCGGGAACAGGAATCCGGCAAAACGGCGGATTCCCCGTTCGCCGGCCTGTCGGACCATTAACGGAACGTCATCAGTTCGTCAAGGCACTGGGGGACCACAACCTCCTCGGCCTGCGCTTCGACAAGAAGTACGGCGGTCCTGGTCTCCCCTGGAGCGCGGAGATCGCCGCCCTGGAGGAGGTGGGCGTCCTCGGGACGGCCCTCGGCTGCGCCTTCTCGATGCCCTCCATCGTAGGGCAGGCCCTCCACTCCTTCGGGACGGAGGAGCAGAAGGAGAAGTTCCTCAAGCCGCTGCTCAAGGGGGATCTGATTTCCGCCGAGGCCCTGACGGAACCCAGGGGCGGCTCCGATTTCTTCGGCGCCACGACCCGGGCGGAGCTGAAGGACGGCTGGTTCACGGTGAAGGGCCAGAAGCGGTTCGTCGTCGCCGCCGACGGGGCGGACTTCTTTATCGTCTACTGCAACACGGACCCCGCGGGCATGCCCCACGAGCGGATCAGCCTCATCCTCATCGAGAAGGACCGTCCGGGCGTCGAGGTGAAGTACCTCTACAAACTGCTGGGGACAAGGGGGGGCGGCACGGGGAGGCTGATCTTCAAGGACGTCAAGGTCCCGGCGGAGAACCTCATCGGCGGCCTCAATAAGGGGGCGATGATCTTCAACACCATGATGGTCCCGGAGAGGCTCACCTCGGCCGGCGGCTCCCTCGGGATGGCCCGCGCCGCCCTGGAGGTGGCCGCCCGTTACTCCGACCGGCGGAAGGCCTTCGGCCAGAAGATCCGGAACTTCGAGGGGGTGAGCTTCAAGGTGGCAGATGCGATCGCCGCCCTCGACGCCGCGAGGGCGCTGACGCTTGCCGCCGGGAAGTGCGTGGATGCGGGCCTGCCGACCGCCCGGCGGCTCGTCAGCGAGGCCAAGAAGTTCGCCACGGATACGGCTTGGAACGTCTGCAACCTCGCCATGCAGATCGTCGGCGGCATCGGCTACACAAACGTCTTCCCGATCGAGAAAATGATCCGCGACACCCGCCTCATCCAGATCTGGACGGGTACCAACGAGGTCATGAACCTCCTCATCCAGCACGAGTACTACCGCGAGGTCCTCAAGGACCCGAACCCCGGCCGGATGATCGAGGCGGACGCCGAGGAGGCCGCCCAGAACGACGAGAAGGTCTACGAGGACGACGAGATGTGGACCAAGGGGTGGTAGGTCAGGCAAGCTGGCCGGCCAGATTTCCCCGGACCTTACCTTTATCTCGCCTGGAGGTATCGCCCGATGGTCAAGATCTCCGCCTCTTTCGTCCCCTCGTAGAGCTCGAGGATCTTGGCGTCGCGGTACCACTTCTGGACGGGGTACTCCTCGATGTAGCCGTAGCCCCCGTGGAGCTCGACGGCGTAGTTGGCGCAGAAGACGGCGGTCTGGCCGCCGAAGAACTTCGCCATCGCCGCGAGCGTGTAGTCCGGGCGCTCCTCGTCGATCAGCCAGGCCGCCTTGTAAACGAGACCCCGGAGGGCCTCGATCCGGATCGCCATCTCGGTGAGCTTCATTTGGGTGAGTTGATAGGACCCGAGCGGGGCCCCGAAGGCGGTCCGCTCCTTGACGTACTTGACGCTCGTCTCGAGGCAGGCCTCCGAGAGGCCGAGGGCCTGAGCGGCGACCATGACCCTCGTCGTGTCGAAGAAGTGCATGAGCTCGCGGAAGCCGTGCCCCTCCTTCCCGACCAGGTTGGCCTGGGGAACCCGGACGTCCTCCAGGGCGATCTCCGCCGTGTCGCTCGCGCGGATCCCTAACTTCCCGTGGATCTTGTTCCGGGTGACCCCCTTCGCATCCGCCGGGACGATGATCAGGCTGAAGCTGTTGTGCTTCTTCTCCTCGGGGTTCGTGATGCAGGCCGTCACCATGAAATCGCAGACCGTGCCGTTGGTGATGAACATCTTGTTGCCGTTGATCACATAATCGCTCCCGTCCTTGACGGCCCGCGTCTTGTAGCCGGCAACGTCGGTCCCGGCGTTGGGCTCCGTGAAGGCCCCGGCGCTCACCCGCTCGCCGCTGCAGACGGGCGGGAGCCAGGTCTTCTTTTGCTCCTCGGAGCCGTACTGGAGGATCGCCTCGCAGCCGAAGCTCGCCGCCGTGACGTTGAGGCCGATCCCCATGTCCACACGGGAGAGCTCCTCGGTAATGATGGCGTTCCCCAGGCAGCCCGCCCCGGCGCCGCCGTACTCCTCCGGAACCCAGGCGCCGACGAGGCCTTGGGCCGCCGCCTTCGTCCGGATCTCCGCCGTGTACTTCTCCTGCTCGTCGCACTCCTCCGACAGGGATGTGAAATTCGCCCTCGCAAAGCGGTACGCCATGTCCTGCAACATCTTGAGTTCTTCGGTCAATTCAAAATCCATGGTTTCTTCCCTCCCTTGTCATTTTAACTGACCTTGGCCTGAGAACTTGTCCTTTTAAGTGTTAAATAGAAATCCGGTTTGGTATAGTGCTGCGACAAACTGATCCTAACTGGAGGCCTGACCGGAAGGACATATAGCACATTCGCCTTCCGCCGGCAATGACTTCCTGCCCAAATGGATGTTTTCAGGAAAACGCCGGAGGACATGACCATGCACATCATCGTGGACGGCTACAACCTAATCCGTCAATCCGACGTCCTCAGGCGATACGAGCGGATCAGCCTCGAAGAGGGGCGGCGCGCCCTCGTTCTGAACCTCGCCCGTTACCGAAAGAGGAGGGGGCACCGGATCACGGTCGTCTTCGACGGCTGGGAGGGGGGCTCGCCGCAGGAGGAGCGCGACCTTGCGGGGGGTGTGGAGATCATCTATTCCCGCCTAGGGGAGAAGGCCGACGAGGTGATCAAGCGGCTGCTTAAGGCGGGAAGCGAGGAGATGCTGGTCGTCACCTCCGACCGGGAGATCGCCGTCTTCGCGGAACGGCGCGGGAAGACCGCCATCGACTCCCCCGCTTTTGCTGATCGGCTCGACCGGATCGCCGCCGGAAATCTCCCCGCCGCCCCGCCGGAGATGGAAACAGAGGATGACGACGATCGCGCCGGCAGCGCGAAAAAGAAGGGTCCCTCCCGGCGTCTCTCCAAGCAGAAACGGGCAGCCCTGGCCCGGCTCAGGAAGCTCTGACGCTCTACCGGCTCCCGCAGACGGCGAGCAGGAAGCGCTCCAGGAGGAGGCGGGGATCCTTTCCCGTCGTCTTGAGCGCCAGATCCGTCCGGACCAGAAGTTCCAGATAACCGGCCAGCTCCGCCCGGGTAAACCGCCCCGCGTTTTTCAAGGCCTGATAGACGACAAAAGGGTGCTGAGAGGCGAGAGCGATCGAATCCTCCCCGTCGCCGGCCAACTTCCGGACGGCGGGATAGACCGCCTTCTGAAACCGGCCGTAGTCCAACTCCGGACTGAAGGACCCCAGCCGCCCCGAGGCGATCAGGAGCTTCGCCTGAAAAAGAAAGCGGATCTCCTTGGTGATCATCGTCATGATCATCAAGGGATGGAGGCCCTGGTCGAGCAGTTCGTGCAGGGTTCGAAGGGCAAGGGTCAGGTTCCTCCCGACGAGCGCCCCGTTGAGCTCAAAGACGGTGTCCTCCCTCGTCCTGCCGACGACGGCCTCCACATCCGCCGCTTCGATCTGCGACTTTTCTCCGGCATACGTGATCAGCTTCTCGATCGCCGAGAGCGACTCCCGAATACTGAAACCCGTTTTCTGCCCGAGGGCGGACCAGGCGCCGGATGAGAGCCGCTTCCCCCTCTTCGCCAGGATTTCGGCGGCCATCTCCTGTACGGCCTGCTGCTGCCTCGCCTCCCCTTTCACCTTTGAGAACGAAAGGACCCTTCCCGCCGCCGAGACGGTCTTGAAAAGCTTCTTCCTCCGGTCCACGGTCTCGGCCGTCAGGAGGAGGTGATTCCCCTCCGGCATCCCACCGGTGAGAATCCGCTCGAGACGGTCGGTCTCTTCCGGCCGTTCCTTCGCCTGCGCAGCGCCGCTGCTTACACATATTTCCACGGCTTTGGGAAGCCACGTCTCCCGCCCCTGCCCATCATCATCCGGAACGATTCGCTTCCATGTCTCGTCGTCGATCTTCCGCCAGCCGCCGTCCCTGAGGTCGTCAAACTGAAGGCCCGTAATCCCCAGAAATTGCATGAAATCCGCCGCCGCCCGGCCGGGGTCTTGGTCGAGGCGCTCCCGGATCCTGCCGATAAGGGGCATAAGGACTTTTTTCGACTGGAAAAGGCGGGTGTCCCGGACAACGACAACCTTGCGTCCGGGCAGAAGGGGCGGGGTGATGAGGGATTCGCAGAGGGAGTCGACATCCTCGTGCTCGCCGTCCGTCACGAAGAGATTCAGCTCACGATCCTGTGCATCGGGGATAAGGCGCTGCGTGATTTTCTCGAGGGCGTTCCGGAGGCGGAACTCTTCGTCGCCGCACAGGAGGTAGCAGGGAAAGGTTTTACCCCGTTTCAGCTCCGCGAGGACCGTATCGAGGGAAACTCCCCGCCCCGTATCGTCGTCATGAAGATCCATTGGACCTCACAAAGAGAATTTTACGCGAGGAACCGCAGTTCCGTTTTACAGGATGACGTACTTCTGAATGTGCTTCACAACCTCGGCGGGATCGTCGATGATCTGGAAAAGTTCCATATCCGCCGGAGAGATCTTGTTGTCGCGGAGCATCGTCTTCTTAAGCCAGTCGAAAAGCCCCTTCCAGTATTCGCTTCCCATGAGGATGACGGGGAAACATTTGATCCTCTTCGTCTGTATGAGGGTGATCGCCTCGAAAAGCTCGTCCATCGTCCCGAAGCCGCCGGGCATGATGACATAGGCCATGGCATACTTGACGAACATCACCTTCCGGATGAAAAAATATTTGTAGTCGATGCTGATATTCGCGTAAGGATTTGGCTTCTGCTCCAAGGGAAGGCGTATGTTCATCCCCACCGACTGACCGCCGGCCTCTGCGGACCCTTTGTTGGCCGCCTCCATGATGCCGGGCCCCCCCCCGGTGATGACGCCGAAGCCATTTTCGGCGAGAAGCCGGGCCAGAATCTCCGCTTTCTGGTAGTAGGGATCATCCGGCTGGGTCCTGGCCGAGCCGAAGATGCTCACGGCGTGCTTGACCTTGGAGAGGGTTTCGATGGCCTCGACAAATTCGGCCATAATGCGGAAGATCCGCCAGGATTCCTCGATCGACAGAGCATCCACGACAAACTGACTTCTTTCGTCCATTTCACATACCTCTATCCCGGAAAGGATGCTATCCCTCGTAAAAAGCAGGAGAAGCCGTCATGCCGGGCCACGGCGTTATCTCTCCTCCGTTCCCGGACCTCTCGCCGAACGCCGGCAGCGGGCCTCAGAGTGCACCTGCCCGCCCGGCACGACCGGGCGATTGAGACCTTTGCACAACGGGAAAAGCAGATCCCGGAAGCGCCAAAAATGTCTTGAGCGCGACGAGGGCTGATTTTCAAAGCCCAAGCGACAAGGCCGCGGCGCCCTTGGAAAAATCTTCCTATGAGACCCTGCGCCGTTGGACCTTGGCCAATCTTCGGCGCGCCTCGATGGTCTTCCTCTTCTTCTTCACCGACGGCTTCTCGTAAGCTCTGCGCAGTTTGAGCTCTTTGAACAGGCCGCTCTTGGAGAGCTTGTTCTTAAGGATCTTCAAGGCCTTTTCCACATCGTTGTCAAATACTTTTACTTCCAAATTTCTTCTCCCTTTCCTGTTTATATTTTCTGATAAGATTTTATCTCGCCATGATATTCCTGAATCGTTTTCACGCAGCCCTCTTCCTTCAGCATCGCCTCGATCGCATTGACCGCCGCCTGGGCGCCGTATCCGTCCCCGATGAAAAACTGGCACAAAAAAAGGGCAGTACGGCGCTACACTCTTCGTTTTGTGCCGTATACCACCCTTGATTGTTGCCTGGTGTTAGATCACGCTCCTTACCCGGATATGATGTCCCTCAAAACCTCTATAAACTGCCGGTTTTCCTCGCTGGTTCCCACCGTGACACGCATGGCGCCCTTCATCGTTCCGGGGGCGCTCAGGTTCTTGATCAGGATACCCCTCTCCATCAAGCTTTTATATACGCGATCCGCATCAAAATCGCAACTAAAAAAAATAAAATTTGCGTCGGTCGGCCGGGGGTGAATGCCCGTGAGCGCTTCCATGGCCGCAAAAAGCTCGCCGCGATGCCGCCGGATCTTCCGGGCCTGCTTCAGGAAGGCCTCCTCCTCGTCGAGATAGAAACCGGCGGCGGCCTGCGACAGGGCATTGATATTGTAGGGAAGCCGCACCTTGCGGAGTTCATGGACGAGGCCCGGAGGCCCAATGAGGAGGCCGATCCTCATGGCGGCGAGCCCCACCTTGGAGAGGGTCCGGAGGATGACCAGGTTTTCGTACCGGCCGAGGAGCGGCAGAAAGGTCTTTCCCGAAAAATGGAAATAGGCCTCATCAACGACGACGATGCCGGGGGCCTCGTTCAGGATCGTCTCGATCTTTTCGGGTGTGAAGCAGTTGCCGGTCGGGTTGTTGGGCCAGGCCAGGAATGTCAGGACTGGCGGATGCGCAGCCATCCGTTCCCGCATGGCCTCGAGATCGAGATCGAACGCCCCGTCGAGCGGGACCGCCTCAACCCGGCAGCCGGCGTTCTGGGCGGAGATCCGGTACATGACAAAGGTGGGAACGGGGATCATGACCTCCGCCCCGGGCCGCGCGAGGGCCGCGCAGAGGATCTGGATCAGCTCGTCCGAACCGTTGCCGAGGAGGACCTGGTCCTCCCCCACGCCGAAAGCCGCCGCGAAACGGGCGGTCAGCGCAACAGATCCGGCCTCGGGATACCGGTTCAGAGGAACGGAGGCCAGGAGGGTCGCAAATTTCTTCCGGAGCTCTGCGGGGATGGCCAGAGGATTCTCATTGGCATCCAGTTTGATACGGCAGGGGGCGGTCTCCACCGAATAGGCCTCCTGCGCGAGGACCTCTTCCCTGATCAGAGCCCGGATATCCATGACTTGCACCCTTCTTTCGTCCAATTCTCGCTCCCGTACTTCTTTGTCATCAGCTCGCTTTTAAGCTCCTCCTCCTCCTGCGTCAGAACCCCTTCCAAAAGCCGGATGCCCAGGACCTGCTCGAATCCTTTCCGCAGGGCGCGGCAGACCGTCTCTTCGTCGACCGGGGGCCCCGCCTGCTCCCCGACAGAGGTCACCGCGTTCCGGAGGCTTCTGACCTGCTCTTCCCTGTCCCGGTGAGGCAGCACGATGGTGCAGGTCCGGGCGGGATCGAATGTCATGAGCAGCGCCCCATGCTGCAGGAAAACGCCGTGGGATCTCATCTGTGCAGCCCCGCAGATCTTACGCCCCCCGACGAGGAGTTCATAGCGGGAGGGAGAGGAGAAGCAGGAGGAACCCAGAGCTTCGTCCGGGGTCGCCCTGCCTTCGGCCCTCATCTCCGCCCGGATGCCCACTTCCATCAGGCCCTTCGCGATACAGCTGCCGATGATGCGGAAGGTATTGATGATGCCCGGCGGAAAGAGAGGTGAATCCGTGCCGGCGATTACGGCATAGGTCAGCTCCTGATCGTGCAGGACGGCCTTTCCGCCGGTCGGGCGACGGATCATATCGATCCCGAGCCTCCGGCAGGCCCCTATATCGACCTCCTTTGCAAAATCCTGAAAATAACCAATGGAGAGCGCGGGCGTCCGCCAGCCGTAGAAGCGGAGCGTCGGCAGGGCCTTATTGCGGATGTTTGCCCGAAACACAGCCTCATCGACGGCCATGTTCTCCACGGCGTCGGCCTTCCGGAAAGGGAGGAGTCTCCATGCGCCCACCGCGATTCAATCGACCTCTGCTTCCCGGATCACGAAGTCCTGATAGCCCCTCGTATCGAGGAGATCATTCAGTTCTTCCAGATCATCCATCTCCACGATGATCATCCACCCGGTGTCATGGGGATCGCTGTTGATGATGCCGATATCATCCGTGATATCCTCATTGACGCTGATGATCACCCCGCTGACCGGCGAGATCAGCTCGACCACCGCCTTCGCCGATTCAATGCTGCCGAACGGCTCGTCCTTCTCCACATAGGAATCGACTTCGGGAAGATCCAGCATAAGGATCTCTCCCAGCTTCTCTTGGGCATGGTCCGTGATCCCGATGGTGGCCAGATCTCCATCCACTCTGACCCAGACATGTTCCCGACTGTACAGCAGATCATCCGGAAATAATTTCATATGATGGCATCCTGTTTTAAATGATAGTGAGTTTTTTGGGGGTCTGCGTCAAGATTTCGCAGCCCTCCTCCGTCACCAGAACCGTATCCTCGATCCTGATCCCCCAGACGCCCGGGAGATAGATCCCCGGCTCGACCGTGACCACCATGCCGACCCGGAGAATCTCTTCCCTGCCTGCGGCAAGGCGCGGCGCCTCATGGACATCCAGACCCACCCCGTGGCCGGTCCCGTGAGAAAAATAGCCCCCCAGTCCCGCGTCTTCGAGACACGCCCTGGCGATGCGATCGATCTCACCGCAGGAAACGCCCGACCGGATCGCGCCGAGCGCGCGATCATGGGCCTCCCGGACGAGCCGGTAAACCTCCTGTTGACGTTCCGAGGCCTGTCCCACGATATAGGTGCAGGTCTCATCCGAATGATAACCGCCGCAGACAGCGCCGTAGTCGATCATCACGCAATCCCCGTCGGCAATCGCCCGTCGCCCCGGCGTCGCGTGGGGAAGGGCCGTATTGGAACCCGCCGCGACAATCGTCTCGAAGGAAACCTTTTCCGCCCCGCCCAGTCGCATCCGGTATTCGAGCTCGAGCGCGATCTCCGCCTCCCGAACGCCCGGCCGGATCATCTCCCGGACCGCCGCGAGGGCCTCCCCGGCGATCTTTGCCGCCTCCCGGATCCGCGCAATTTCTGCTTCATCCTTGACGGCCCGGAGGCAGTGGAACACACTGGTAAGTGGCCGGAGCTCCACCCCCGGAAGCCCCTCCTGAAGTTTCAGGTATTCTTCCACAGAGAGAGCGGGGGATTCGAAATCGATCTGCCCGATCCCCTGCTGATGAGCCACCGCCGCGATCCCATCAACCCGGTTGCGGAATTCAAAGATCTCCGTCCCTGCCGCTTCCCCCCGCGCCTGGGTCACATACCGCCCGTCCACCAGGAGCACGAGCCAGGTCGGGCCGGCCATCAGGGCTCCGTCTCCGCCGGTGAAGCCGGTCAGATAACGGATGTTTATCGCATTCAGAATGAGCAGGACGCCCGTTTCCGAAAGCCCGACGCGAAGACGCCTCACCCGCTCCGGATATGGCGAAGGATCAGGCCGCATGGACGCGCAACCTGACGATATTTTCGAGCCATCGCGAAAGCTCGGCGATGACCGGCGCAGCTCTCTGCGCTGACGCCTCCCGGCGGATCATCTCCCGGACCTCCCGGAGCATGCCGGCGGCCCTCTCCTGCTGCGGCTCCTTCCGGAGGATCGCCTCCAGGACCTCCGCCGCCATTGGGAGATGGCCCTGCCGGATATAGAGTTCCGCGAGGGTTGCCGTCTGGAAAGCGGACGGGATCTGCGCTTCCTCTTCCCCCTCGGCCGCTGCCGTTTCGCGCTGCTCTTCGATGCTCTTGAGCTTCTCCGATACATCTCCAGCCAGCGGGACGTCGGGATTCAGAACGATGAATTTCCTGTAATAGCGCACCGCTTCTTCCCTCATCCCCTTTTTGAGACAGGCATCGCCCAGGAAGGCATAGATCCGGGAGAAGCATGCAAGGGTCTCCTCCATTTCGCCGAGCATCTCCAGGGCCTCGTCCATTCTTCCCTGCTGTATCCAGACCCGGCAGATCGCCATGCGGGCGTCCAGGTCTCCCGGCAGCCGTTCGAGCCGCCTCTGGGCCAGATCCAGGACCGCCGGCCAGTCATTTCGCTTCAGATGCGCTTCCGCCTGCGCAAGGAACGCATCTTTCTCCTTACGGTCATTGGCATCCATAGTTCACCGTCTTTTCACAGGTTTTATGCCATCCGGCCCCAGCGGCCCAAAGTGGGAAGAACGCTAACACAGCCCGCAAGAGCGTGTCAAGAACGAAAAATCCCTTTACCGTCTCCCCTGGCAGTCGGACCGCCCCTTGCCGTAGCCTTCGGTTTCTTCCTTCTCCAGGACGCCTCCCGCAAAGGTCAAGACGTAGATGAAATCATGTTCCCCGCAGTTGTAGAACCACCTTTCCACCTTCCGGGAAGACTCCTGGTAGGTCTTTTGCCCCGTTGTCTTTCCCTTTCCTTTTCCGCGCTCCGTTTTTGTGGATTTTCCCTTTGTTTTTGCCCCTGCCGCCTCCTTGAATGTCGGCGGCCCGCATTCGATGAGCACTTTACCGGTTTTATCACCGATGGTCACCAGGCCGCTACCGCACCGGAAAGCCGGGCTGTATCCAGGAACGGCCAGGACGAGGAGCGCCGCCACACCCAATACCGCTGCGATCTTCACCATTATTGACCTCCCTGCATCCTAATCGAAAAACAACCTCCTAAAGAAAAGGGCGGCTCGCGCCGCCCCTCTTCAAACATTCTCCGGAAGAAACTACTGCGCAACGATCTGCACCCATACGGTGGCGCTCCTGGGATTTGAACCGACCCGGGAGGCGGTAATGAAGTCATGATAGACCGTTCCCGCGGTCACACCAGCCGGCGCCGTGAATGTATAGACGCGCGTCGTCGAATTGATCGTGGAGAATATCGACGACGTGGCGTAGGTCGCCGTACCGTACTGAGGCACGAAGGCCGGCAGCATATAGGAAACCGTCGAACCGGCCGTCGCCGCAACGGTCAGACCTATGGGATAGGGAGAATTGGGCAGGTCCCCCGCTTCGGATTCGGTCTTCTCTGCCGGCAGGGTGAAGGTGATCGACGAGGAGGTCTCCGTCCCGAGGGCGAGCGTGGCGGCGCGGATCCGGTCCCGGATCCAGACGGCCGATTCTTTCACATAGACCAGATTGAAATTGGCCACGCCGTCGGCGGCGGTGGTCACCGTGGCCGGCACGGTGCCGGCGGCCGAGTTCGGCGGTGTCAGGGAACCGTCGCCGTTGAGGTCCTCCCCCGGATCCCGTATCAGGTTCTGATTGACGTCCTCATTGTCGAATGTCCCCGTTATATAAGGCGCATAGGGCTCTTTATCCGTGGGGCTCGCATCCAGGAACCAGACGCCGGAGGAGTACTGGGCCGGCCAGAGGCTGAGGGAAACGATGGCCCCCGGAACCGGATTCCCGTCGGAGTCGGCAACGAGAACCGACATGGGCAGGGCATAGGTCGTGGGGTTCAGGACGGTGATTTTGCTCCCCCGACCAATCACCACGGAACCGGCGGTCCCGCCGATGACGATGGCGATCGGCGGGGCACTCAGGGCGGGAGGGCCCGAACCCGCCACCTGGGCGTTGATGGTGACGCCCGCCGCACCGGAGCTGGCCGTGCCCGAGGTGAAGGTCGCCGTCGCCAGGCCGGCGGCGTCGGTATAGGCCACGACGGGAGAGACAGACTCGCCGCCGCCGGTCGGATTGGCGATGGAAAAGGCCACCGGGGCATACCCCACCGGCTGGCTTCCCATTGCCAAACTCGTCCGTACGGTCGCCCTCAGCGTCGTTGTCTTGCTGATCCCTCCCGTGCTCAGGCCCAGGACGCTCACATCCGACTGGAGGGAGATCTGCGCCGCCTCCGTCGCGGGGGCATAGAAGGCCACGCCCAAGAAATCCGTCGTGGAGGGCGCCGCGCTGTCAGAGACCTGAACCGTGGCGAAACCGGCAACGGCCGATTGCAGAACTGCCGACGCCTTCTTCGTCGCGGGATCGACGGCCTTGGAGACGATGGCGTCGATCGGACCATCCCATGACCCGACCGTCGTGGCGAAGGTGACATTGGGCGTCACGGTCGCATCGGGTACGGTCACCTCGACGGTCAGGGTGGAGGCCGTGCTGCTGCTTGCCGGGTCGACGGTCGGCGACGTGATCCCGAACGTGCCGACGGCGGGTCCGCTCACCGTATAGTTGTACGTGGCCGCGGCTCCCAGCCCCTCGGCCTTGACCGTCGCGGTCCCGGCCAGCGCCCCGGTCACCGTTACCGAAATATTACCGGACTGATCGGTCTTTCCCGTCGTCGGCGAGAGGGTCACGTTCCCCGTGCCAGTCACCGAAAGCGTCACCGGCACATTGTAAACGGGAACCCCGCCCGCATTTTTCGCCGTGACAGTCAGAACGGACGGCACCGTACCGTCGGAGGCAATATCAACGGTGGTGGATGAGGTCATCGTCAGCGTCGAGCCCACCACCTGGATGGGGATGGGGGTCTGGGCCGACTTTCCCGAGGCGGTGGCGTTGATGGTAATCACCCGGTTGCTCTGATCGAGCGTCCCGGAACGGAAGGTGATGGCGGCCTTCCCGTCGGCATTCGTTTTCACCGATGAGGCGCTGAGCGTGCCGCAGGAGGCGCTCAGCGGGTCGCAGGAGGCGCTGAAGGTGACGAAGATGCCCTCGATGACGGCACTCTTGTCATCAAGGACCGTAGCGGTGATTGTGGCCGCATTCGAGTCGTCGGATTTCACTATGACAACGTCCGTGCCGAGGCCGATGGCTGCCGCCGTGGCCGTCGGCGTCGTCGGAGTCGTACCATCTGTGGCGCCGCCGCCCGAGGAATCGGCGGGGGCATTCGCCAGGCCGCCCGTACCGCATCCGGAGAGCAAACCAAGAAATGCAATTATCAGCACCGGCATCATCAGTCCGGGAAAGCGCATTGCTTTTCTAATCATCCCCATTCTCCTTTCACATGCACATAAAATAGGGCCGACCTCATTTTCCCACTATCTTGAATTCGCGCGCCAAGCGCTGGGCTTCGGCTATCTGCGCGGGGGTCATCCATATCGTGATACGGTCCCGCGCCGTTCTGGCCTTGGTTTCCCCCTGGATCGCCGCCAGATTGTACCACATCAGGGCCTGCACTTCGTCCGGCAACACACCCTGACCCTTTTCATACATGTAGCCGAGGTTGTACTGGGCCAACTGATTCCCCCGCTCTGCCGCCTGGCGGTATTGTTTTGCCGCTTCCACATAGTCCTGCGGCGTCCCCTCGCCCTTTTCGTTCATGTAACCGACATTATACTGGGCCAATGGATGGCCCTGCAGGGCGGCTTTTTTGAACCAGTTGAGGGCCTCCAGGTAATCGGGCTGGACTCCCTGACCCTTGTAATAGATCAGGCCGACCTTGAACTGGGCGGCTGCGTCCCCCTGCGCGGCCAGAGCTCTAAATTCCTGGAGCGACTTCGTATAGGCATCCTGCGGCTTGAATTCCCGGGCCAGCTTTTGCGCTTCCGTAATTTGCGACGGCGTCATCCTCTTGACCAGAGAGTCTCTGAATTCCAGGGCCTCCATATCACCCTTGGCCGCAGCGAAGATGAACCACATGAGAGCCTGCGGATAGTCCTTCTCAACCACTCCCTGCACGCCATCGGCATAGACGGTTCCCAGTGTGGCCTGAGAGAATATATGACCTTGCTCGGCGGCCTTGCGCAGCCACTTGACCGCCTCCCTGTAATCCTGAGGCACTCCCCAGCCCTGGTAATAGAGTGAACCCAGGTTGAACTGGGCTTCGGCATTGCCCTGCTCGGCAAGCGGCTTCAACTCGCGAACGGCCGCAGCGACATCATCCGGTTTATAGTGTCTAATCCCTTTCTGGTAACTGGACGAAGCGCAGCCCGCAAGGCCCCAAAACATGGCAGCCGCAAAGACCAAAAGAAAAAATCTGGCCAGATTTTTCATAATGCCTGTCTCCCTGAATGATAACATCCCGATACACTATACGGGTTCAAGTCTCCGGCTTGAACCGGAATGGGTTGATCATAATCGTCAAGCCCCTTCCTGGATACCGACCACCGTCTGCGGCTTTATGATCGTGGGGGTAATGAAGATCAGCACCTCTTCCATCGATTCACTTTTCCCCTCTCCCTTGAAGAGCCATCCCAGAACGGGGATATCTTTCAACCAGGGGACTCCGTTTATGGTGTTATCATTTTTCTGCTTGGTCAAACCGGAAATCACAATCGTCTCGGATTCTGCGACGATCAAGATCGTCGTCGTCTCCTTCTGGATGATAACGGGATTGCCCTGCACTTGTCGCGAAAAATCCAGCTCATCCTTTTTAACGAGTATCGTCATCTTGATATTTTTCCCGTCGATCACATGGGGGGTTATTTCCAGCTTCAACGAGGCTTTCTTCCAAGTGACGGTCGGTGGAGAATTTGGCGCACCCGGCGTGGTAAATGGAACTTCATCTCCATTTTCAGTAGAGGCCTTTTGATTATCCAGGGTGGTAATCGAAGGACTGGAAAGGATATTCAATTTGCCGTCTTTCTGCAGGGCGTTTAACTGGACCTCCAGAATATTCTCGCCGATCGTCCCAAACATCAGCCCCAACGCCGCCGTTCCGCCGCCCAGTGATGCCGCCGGGAAATTGACCCCGAATCCCTGGCCGGCGATCCCCGCCACACCGGAGGCGGGCGAATACCCTCCGGAGAAGGCAGATCCGGGAGGAACGGCAGAGCCTCCCGTCCCGCCGGGCGTCACATACAAACCTTGACTCCCGATCTTCTGCCCCCACATGCCGCCCCACTGGATGCCGAGGTTGCGGGCGGTGCTTTTCGTCGTTTCGACGATATTGGCTTTGATCAGTATCTGTGCGGTCGGTTTGTCGATTCTCTCGATAAGGGGAAACAACCGGGTCATTTCCTGGCGGGTGGTCTGGATGATCAGAGAATTGCTGTGTTCATCCACTTTCACCGAGCCCAAGGCCTTGCCGTCCTTGTCCTTTGTCAGAAAATCACTAATGTTTTCGGAAACTTTCTTGGCATCGTTGTAATCGATACTGACCACTCTGGTTATAAAAGCCTCTCCCGCCGGCTGGGCGGCTTCATCCTTTTTCATCTTCTCCAGGCTCATCACGGTGATCACGTTGCCGACCCGTTTTTTGACCAGCCCGGTTATGGTAAGGATGGTGTCGAGCGCCTGCTCCCAAGACACATCCTTTATCTTGAGAGTCACCGTCCCCTTGACGTCTTCGCCGGAGACGATACTCACATTGCTCAGCTCGGACAATAGTAGCAAAACTGCTTTGATATCGGCCTGCTGGACATCGAGGAAGATCCCGGGACCGCCATAGACTTTCTCTGCTGCCGCGGCCTTTGCCGGCGTTTCGGCGGGCGACGGCGTCTGCAGCGCCCCAAGGTCCGGCGCCACCGGCGACGGCTTATCCATTGCAGAAGCGGCCGCCGCCACGGTGGTCACATTGAAATCGATGAGGACATTCATCCCCTCCTGCCGGACGCTGTAGGGCACCTTCTGCTTCAGATCAACCGTCGCGATGACCCACGATCGGCCATCGGCGGTTTTCTGGTCGGGCGTCACCCTAACGACATTGGCGAGGGCCGCGTCGCTGAGAGGACGGCGAAGCCCCTCGGGGACGAAGAGGTTCTCCAGCCGGACCAGGACCGCACTCCCCGGCAGATTCTCGACCGTCACGCCGGACTGCTTCGACACCGTAAGGGTCACCCTCTCCTTCCCAGGCAGTTTCTCAAAGGTGACGTTTTCCAGGTATCCTACGCCGACCGTTTGTACGGCCGAATCCGGCGCTGTGGGTGGTGCGCCCCACACCGGGGGGAGGGACGCCGTCATGATCGCCGCTAAAAAAACAAGCCATATCCATTGTAGTGCCCGTTTCATGGTTTTCCCTCTTATTGATCCTTGTGAAGCATTAAGTTCATGCGCCTTAGCGGCGCCTTTCCCTCCCTTTTGGCCGGGGCGCCGGTAGGTTCTTCGACGATCACGCGGTCAGGCAGGATCGAAGCGACCCGCCCCCTGTTCAGGCCGATATAGGTCCCCACAAAAAGCGGATAGTATTTTTTCCTGGTTCCATCCTCCACGATCGCCGTCGCCGTTGCCCCTTCCCGATCACCGGCGATGCCGAGGAGGCGGAAATTCCAGAGATCCTCCTGCTGAAGCGGCGAGACGGGACGTTCTTTCAAAGACGCTCTTTTACTCTGTTCCTCCAGTTTCCTTTTCTGGAGGGCCTGATCGAGCTCGATGAAGGGTCTGAACGGATCCGGTTTCCCTGCCGCGTGATAGACGTAGGCCGCCGGGGCAACGGCGGAAACCGTTTTCGCCGCCTGCGCAGTCGAAGGAACCGCTTTTGCTTCCGCAGCCTGGGAACCGACGGCGCCGATCCCGCCGGTAAGCACAGACACCAGGATGCCGCCCACAATACCCGCTATGGAATGTCTTCTCATCATTTCCTGTCCACAAACATGTAAGTCTTCACGATGCAGGATGTCTTGATGACACGACCCCGGCCCTTCACCTCCTGGGCATCGCCCATGTTGATATCCTCGATATTGATGATCCGGGGTATCCGGGCCACCTGCTCGAAGAAGGACAGCGTGTTATGGAAACCGCCGACCAGTTGCACCCGAACGGAGATTTCATCGTAAAATTTTTCCGGTTCGGCCGGCTTCGGGGGTTTCCCCTTGGCGGCGGCCGGAGGAGGAGACCCCGGTTTCGTCTCCGGCGGCTTCTTGTCCGGAGGGCGGGGTTCGAACAGGAGGAAATTCACACCGGCTCCCTGGCCGGACTGGGCGACAGAGGCCAGAAGACCCGGGATTTCTCTTGCATTGGGAAGCTTCAGCAGTGCCGCCTGAAAAGTCGCCTTCAGCTCCGTGATCTCCCGGATAAACTTTTCGATCTGCGCCACCGCCTGTTCCTTCTCTGTAACCTCCTGCTGGAGTGTGGTCAGCTTGGCGCTGAGGGCCGTCCCCTTCGCAAGTGCGTCCTGAAGGAAAAGCAGGTAATAGAGATAGCCCAGAACGATGTATATCAAAAAGATGATCAGCGCCTTGTACTTCGGAGAGAGTTTCTTCACGTCATCCAGTGTCACGGCCATGGCTCATAACCCCTTTTTCATGACACATGTCAGAGCGAACTGCTGCAGCTTCACGCCTGCAACATCCTTCTCCTGGGAGATCACGAGATCGACGGACTGAACAAAGCCGGCCCTTCCCAAGTTCATCATGAAGCGGGCCAGGATGCCGTTGTCCCTGGCCACCCCCTCGATACGCAAATCCTTTCCCGTTTCGATGACCCTGTCCAGCCAGATGTCCCTTGAGGGAACGACCATGTTCAGTTCATCCAGCATGCGGACGGGAAAGAACCTATTGACCTCCAGGGTGTTGATAACCGCCAGTTTCTGTTCCAGTTCTTTCTTGTCCTTTTTGAAATCCTCGATATCGCCGACCTTCTTGTTCAAAACGACAAGCCTGGCGTCCGCCTCCAGGATCTTCTTCTCAAGACCGCTGATAGTCATACCGAGATAGAGGTGGCCGGAGATGAGAATCACAAGAAAGAGCAGCAGGGAACCGGAGATGATGATGATCTGGCGCTGGATGTCCTCCTTCTTTTCCTTTTCCCGATAGGGGAGCAGATTGATTCTTATCATTAGTCGCCTGTCTTCCGCAAAGCCAGGCCCACGCAGACGGTGGCCATGGGACCGATGCGATCCGCCGTTTCCTGATCCATCACGTTTTTGGCAAATTGGATTTTCTTGAAGGGATTGACGACTTCCGCCTCGATGCTGAGACGGTGGGACAGGTCCTCCGCGATGCCGGGGATCATCGCTCCGCCGCCGGAAAAAAGAATCTTCTTGATATTTTCCGCACCGAATGTGGTACGGAAATAGTCGACCGAACGCTCGATCTCGGAGCAGAGCGGATCGGCATCGGCGATAAGCCCTTTCCGAAAGAGGCTCCGCGCCGGTTCGTCTTCCCCGGCCCCCTCGATCTTCGCCTTTTCCGCCTCCTCAAAAGGAATTCCCAGCCTCTCCGCAATCGCCTCGGTGATGGAATTGCCGCCGATGGTGAAATCCCGGGTAAAGATCGACATCCCGCCTTTCACCACATTGAGGTTGGTCATGCTCGCCCCGATGTTGATGAGGACGGCCACGTCGTTCTCTTCGAAGTCGTAATTTTCCTCGTACATGGTTTCGAGGGCAAAGGAATCGACATCCATGATCACCGGGAGGAGACCCGCGTCCCGGATGACCTCAGTATAGCCGTCGATGATATCCTTCTTGGCCGCCACGAGGAGGACGTCCATCTGACTGGGGCTGTAAGGGTTTTCGCCCAGGATCTGAAAATCGTAGTACACCGTCTCCATATTGTCGAAGGGCAGATACTTCCCCCCTTCATCCCGGATGAGATCCCGCAGTTCCTCCTCGTCAATCTGGGTAAAGGTGACCTTCTTCACGATCACGGCGGTCCCGGATATGGAGGTGACGATCTTCTTCCGCTTGCAGCCGGACTGTTTGTGGAGTTCTTTGATGGTTGCAGTCAGGACTTCCGGCTCCGCCACGGTGCCGTCGACGATGACTCCCCTGGCCAGGGGCATCAGGGAAAAGCGGCTGAGGATGCGGCCTTTGGGGGTATCCTGTATCTCAGCCAGCTTGATGCAACTCGATCCTATGTCAAGTCCGGCAAGCTGTTTTCCTCCCGAAAACAAGCCCCTGATGTCGAACATGAGATCACCATCCTGAGATAAGGGTCTTGATCCCGCCTGCCGCGGCAGTAACGGGATTCTTATTGCGCCTTCCGGTAAACCAGCTCCCCTTTTTTAACCATGCCGAGTTCGCTTCTCGCCACCATCCCAATATAGGACAGATTATCCCGGAGAAGCGTGATGTTTTTTTTCAGAGCGATGTTTTCGAGGGTAATCTCATGATTGTTCTTCTTGAGGGACATCAATTTCTCCTTCATCCGGTAGTTGTCGATGAGCCCCCTGTCCCCGAATGTGATCAGGGCTCCCATGAGTAAAACAAGGACGATGAGATATCTGCCTATCTTCATGTCTCTGATACCCCGTAACGCTGTGAAGATGTCAGAAGGACGTTGCATAACTCTATATATAAAAAAAAAGAGCAGTGCAAGATGAAATTTTGAAAAAGGCGAATTTTTATGAAGATTTATTTTTTAGTGCGCCGCGAACCTCAGGGCGAGACGGAGGGGAGACAAGGAATTCATCTCGTATGGCCAAACCCGCCGTCGCCCCTCTCCGTCGGAGAGAGTTCCCCGCATACGGCCCAGATCACACGGCAGACCCGGTGCACCACCATCTGGGCGACGCGGTCCCCTCGCCGGATGACGAAGGGCTCCTGGCCGTGATTGATCAGGATGACCCCCACCTCTCCCCGGTAGTCCGGGTCGATCGTACCGGGGGCGTTGACCAGCGTTACGCCGTGGCGAACGGCTAGCCCGCTCCGGGGCCTGATTTCGGCCTCGTAACCTTCGGGGAGGGCAACCGCGACACCGGTTGGCACCAGCGTCCTTGCACCGGGAAGAATTGTCACCTCTTCCCTGACCGCCGCCATGATATCCATCCCCGCCGCTTGCCCGGTCATGTAACGGGGCAGGGGCAGATCTTCCGTTCCCGGCATTTTTCTGATGGACACTTCGATCTCTTCTATCATAATCTTTTTTGTTTGAGAATGTTCATCACGACCTCGTAAAAAGTCTTAAAAGTGGTGAAAATGGGACGGCTTCGTAAAAAGGCCGCAGGCAAGGCGCGCGTGGGGACGGATTTGAAATCCGTCCCCATTATGAGGCGTACTTTGGCGTACGCCGCAATGACGAAGGATGAAGCGCAACGCAGCATCCGGACTTTTTACGTAGCCGTCTTCATTACGCCAATGCCTCTGCGGACACAGGACCAAGCGCCGCAACCGTCAGCGCCTCCGGCCGGAACATCTTACCTGCCAGCATGCGGATCTGCTCGCTCCCGACCGCCTCGATCTGCTCGATGATCTCCTCTGGCGTCACCTGCCTTCCGAAACATAACTCGTTCCTTGCAAGTACCGTCATCCGGTTGTCCGTGCTTTCCATGCCGAGGAGGAAATTCCCCTTGATCAGTTCCTTGGCCGACCGCAGCTCTTCCTCCGTCAGTCGTTCGGAACAGGACCTCTCCAGGCACTCCCGGACAAGGCCCAGCACCTCCCGGACCCGGTCTCTGCCGGTTCCCAGGTAGATTCCGAAAAGACCGGCATCCATATAGGGGGTCAGATAGGAGTAGACCTCGTAGGCGAGGCCCCTCTTTTCCCTGATCTCCTGAAACAGCCGCGAACTCATGCTCCCCCCCAGGACAGAGTTCAGGAGAAATGCCGCATGACGCTCTGGGCTGACAGCCGAGGGCGCTGGAGAGCCGATGAGGAGATGCACCTGTTCCAGTTCCTTCCGGAGAACGTCCTTCCCCGGCCTGGCTACGGGGACTTCGATGAGCTCGCAAACGGATGAACCGCGGAGCGATCCGAAGGACCGCCGAACGAGATCTACGAACCGATTGTGTTTAAGATTTCCGGCCGCGGTGAGAACGAGATGTCTTCCCCGGTAGCGGGTCTGGAAGAAATGGAGGAGTTCGTCGCGGCGGAAGGCTTCGATCCGTTCTTTCGTCCCAAGAATGGGAAGTCCGAGGGGATGTCCTCTCCAGAACAGGCTCTCAAAGAAATCGTGGATTTTATCATCGGGGGTGTCCTCGACCATCCGGATCTCCTGAAGAATGACCGACTTCTCGCGGCCGATGTCCTTCTCGTCGAATCGCGAACCGGTAAAGAGATCGGCCAGAAGATCGACGGCCAGTTCCAGATGGTAATCCGGAATCTTGATATAGAAGGAGGTGAGTTCTTTCCCTGTGGCGGCGTTCATCACACCGCCTACAGAATCGATGGCAGAGGCGATATCGAAGGCGGACCGCCGGTCGGTGCCTTTGAACAGCATGTGTTCGATGAAATGGGCAGCCCCGTTGTTCAGGCCGTTTTCATAGCGGGAACCGCCTTCGACCCAGGCTCCGATGGAGACCGACCGGACATGGTCGATCTCCTCGGAGATGACCCGGATGCCGTTATCCAGAATGGTCTTACTGACCATCGGCTCCCAGCGCTTCCTTCCTGCTGAGACGGATCTTACCCTGCTTGTCCATCTCCAGCACCTTGACCATCACCTCGTCCCCCTCGCGGAGGATGTCGGTGACCTTGTTCACCCGCTCACGGGCGAGCTGCGAGATGTGCAGAAGACCCTCCGTTCCGGGCAGGATCTCGACGAAGGCGCCGAAATCCACGATCTTCTTGACCGTGCCCTTGTAGATCTTGCCGACCTCCGCATCCTCGGTCAGCCACTTCACCATGGCCACGGCCCGGGCGGCGGCTTCCGCGTCGCTGGAGGCTATGGTCACCGTGCCGTCATCCTCCACGTTGATCTCGACGCCCGTCTCCGCCACGATCTGGCGGATGTTCTTGCCGCCGGAACCGATCACGTCGCGCACCTTATCCGGTCTGACCTTGACGGTGGTGATCCGCGGGGCGTAGATTGAGATGTCCTGCCGAGGGGCAGCAATGTTCTCGCGCAGCTTTCCGATGATGAAGAGCCTCCCCTCCCGGGCCTGGTTCAAGGCCTTCCTCAGGATGTCCCGGGTCAGATTGTCGATCTTGATATCCATCTGCATGGAGGTCACGCCCTTTTCAGTCCCGCATACCTTGAAGTCCATGTCGCCGGCGTGGTCTTCATCGCCGAGTATGTCGGAGAGGATGACCACCTGGTCGCCTTCCTTCAGGAGCCCCATGGCTATCCCGGCGACGGTATCCCGGATCGGCACCCCGGCGTCCATCAGGGAGAGACATCCACCGCAGACAGTAGCCATCGAAGAGGAACCGTTGGACGAGAGGATCTCGGAGACGATCCGGATCGTATAGGGGAACTCCTCCTTGGGCGGCAGGACGGGAAGGAGGGCTCTTCGAGACAGGCCGCCATGGCCGATCTCCCGTCTTCCCGGGTTCCGGAGAGGTTTGGCCTCACCAACGCAGTAGGGCGGAAAATTGTAGTGGAGGAGGAAGGAGCGCCTCTCCTCCCCGGCGATGTAATCCATCCGCTGCTCGTCATGGGAGGTCCCCAGGGTCACGGTGACCAGGGCCTGGGTCTCGCCCCGGTTGAACAGGGCCGACCCATGGGCGCGCGGCAGGAGCCCGATCTCGGAGCTGATCGGACGGATTTCCGTATTGGAACGGCCATCGATTCTTCTGTTCTCATGGAGGATCATCTCCCGGAGGATGCCCCTTTCCAACTCCTCGATGATCTCGAGAATCTTGGGCTTGAGGTAAGAATCATCGGCCGTGAGCGTCTTAACCACGTCTTTTCGGACCTGATCCAGCTTCGCGTAACGCTCTAACTTGCGCGGCATACCGTAACCCTCTTTCAGGCCCGGCAGCGCCGCATCGGACACCTTCGCCACGAGGGACTCGTCAACGGCCGGAATCTCCACGACCCGCTTGGTCTTTCCCGTCTCCTGACGCATGCGGTCCTGCAGTTCGATCATCGGCCGCATCGCCTCAAGACCGAAATTGATGGCGTCGACGATCACATCCTCGCCGACCTCATTCGACCCGCCTTCCATCATGACCAGGTTGACGTCATAAGGCCTTCCCTCCGTGCCGGGGACGATCTTCCGTCCCACTAAAAAAAGATTGATATCGCTTTTTTCCTGAACCGCTACCGAGGGATTGCAGACAAAGGCGGCATCCACGCGACCGACCCGGACCCCGGCAATCGGTCCCTTGAAGGGGATATCCGAGATCTCAAGCGCAGCGGATGCGGCGAGCATCGCCGCCACATCGGAGTCGTTCTCGTCGTCCACGGAAAGGACCGACGCCACGATCTGGGTCTCGTGGAAATATTTCTTCGGAAACAGAGGCCTGATGGAGCGGTCGATGATCCGCGAGGTCAGGATCTCCTTCTCGTTGGGACGCCCCTCCCTCTTGAAGAAACCACCGGGGATCTTCCCGGCGGCAAAGGTCATTTCCTGATAATCCACGGTCAGGGGCAGAAAATCGACCCCTTCCCGTATCGTCTTTAAGGAAACAGCGGTTACCAGAACCACCGTATCCCCGTATTTCACAAGGACGGCGCCGTCCGCCTGGCCCGCGACATAGTCCGTCTTGAGGGAGATACTCCTCCCCGCAAAATCTTCATTGAACAGTTTACTCATATTTTCCTCTCGATTTTTTTAATTCCAGTGCGGGGCATGGCAGGAGTAAGGCGTTAAGAAGCGGGGCGCTTTGCCTACTCCACACTTCTTACTTCCTACTCCTGATCGACACCCCGCACCCTGCGCTCAGGTTACTTCCTGAGCCCTAAACGCTGAATCACACTTCGGTAGCGTTCCACGTCCTTGTTCTTCACATAGTCCAGAAGCCTCCGCCTCTGGCCGACAAGCTTCAGGAGCCCCCGCCGGGAATGGTGATCCTTTTTGTGGGTCTTGAAATGTTCCGTCAGGTATCCAATCCTGGCGCTGAGGAGGGCAATCTGGACCTCCGGGGATCCCGTATCCTTTTCGTGCAACTGATAACTGCCGATGATATCCTTTCTTTTTCCCACATCTAACACTTCTCTCGTCCTCCCTTAAGTCAATGACGCAAGTCTCAATGCCTTCGGCCTCAGTCGTTAAATACCCGTAAAATCCTTACTGTCTGTTTTTTACTTTCTCCTGAAACCAGTTCGTCCGAGGCGCAGAGCATACGGCCGATGGCCACCAGGCGCCTGCCGTCAGTGAATTTTATCACATCTCCGGCGCTAAAAAAAGGAATATGATAGCGGGCGAGAATCTCTCCATCCGGCTGATACCCATTCCGCAACTTATCCGCCAGCGCCGGATCCGCATCGATGACGGCCATACCGGGCAGGACCTCCGCCATCGGCATCAGATGCGCTGCTAAGAAGCTCTTCTTTTCCTGAGCCTTCATGTCTTCCATCGTGAGCGCCTGCTCCTCGCGGAAACAACCGCTGCGTATCCTGCGCAGGACTGACATGCACCCCCCGCACCCGAGCGTTTCCCCCACCTCCGCACAGAGAGAGCGGATGTAGGTGCCCTTCGAACAGGAGACCGTAAAGGTCACCTCGGGCAGCCGGATCTCCTCGATCCGGACATTGTAGACCTCCACCTCCCTCGGCAGCGCTTCGACGTCGATCCCCCGACGCGCCCAGTCGTAGAGGGCCCTCCCCCGAAACTTCACAGCCGAGTAGCGGGGCGGCGCCTGCTTCCGCCTTCCCATCAGACCCATCAGCGCCTCTTCCACTTGCTCCCGGGTGACGCGGGGCTCCTCCCTGAAAAGGACGCATCCTTCGGTATCGAGGGTGTCGGTCCGGACCCCCAGAAGGAGGGTGGCCCGGTACTCCTTGTCGTCAAGCGCCAGGAACTGGACCAGCTTCGTCGCCTCATTGATGCAGACGGGAAGAACGCCCGTCGCCAGCGGATCCAGGGTCCCTGTATGG
This sequence comes from Syntrophobacterales bacterium GWC2_56_13, assembly GCA_001830835.1. Classification (GTDB taxonomy): domain Bacteria; phylum Desulfobacterota; class Syntrophia; order Syntrophales; family UBA5619; genus JAKAFS01. The sequence goes on from MICJ01000002.1 coordinate 86,577, forward strand.
CCCGCCTTCCTGATCCCGAGCGTTCGCTTGACCTCCTCCACCACATCCCGGGATGTCGGCCCCGACGGCTTATCGATGACGATGACCCCGTTCATGCCTCTGCGGCGGACATCCTGATCGCCTCGAGCACACGCCGCCGGATGTCCGGAAGCTCCCCCGTCATCAGGCAGGCGGCGGCATTGATATGACCTCCCCCTCCGAAGGCTCGGGCCGCGCGTTCCACATTGACTGCACCCTTGGAGCGGAGGCTCAGCTTGAAACGGCCGTCCGTGAGCTCCGAATAGAGGATGGAAATCTGAACCCCCCGGATGGTTCTGGGCAGATCTACAAAGCCTTCGGTATGCTCCGGCAGCGCTCCGGCAGCGGCGAGCGCCTGCTGCGTCACGGTGAGTGATCCGATACTGCCGTCCCCGTCGAGGGTCAGCGTGGGAAGGACCGCCGCCAAGAGACGGATCTTGGCCGGCGAATTCGTATCATACACATTTTCCGATATCCACTGGGGATTGGCGCCTCCGCCAACCAGATCCGCCGCGGCCAGGAGGGCGCCCCGGCCGGTGTTCCCGTAACGGAATCCGCCCGTATCGGTCAGGATGGCCGTATAGAGGCAGGTTGCCATCTCCCCGGTCAGCGCAAATCCCATATGCGCCGCGATCCGGCAGATCAGCTCTCCCGTGGAGCTTGCCCGCGGATCGATCAGGGTGGCGTCGCAGAA
>MICJ01000002.1:87312-102245 GCA_001830835.1 Syntrophobacterales bacterium GWC2_56_13
GACCCGTCCCAGTTCTCCGCAATCGAGAATGAAGACCGCATCGAAAAATTCCAGAGGGGGGAGCTCATGGATGATCCGGTCGCTCCCCGGCAGGAAACGGTAATTTTCCGGTGTGATGTCCTGATTGTAGACGGTCGCCTCCTTCCCCATTAGCCGCAGCATGTGGTGAAGAGCCAGCTCCGAACCGAGGGCGTCCCCGTCAAGCCGCTCATGGGCAGTGATCAGAAAGACCCGGTGCCGGCCGATCAGTTCGCTAATCCTCTGCAGCATGCTTCTCCTCTTCCCGGTGGATTTCCGAAAGCAGGCTTTCGATGCGATTCCCGTAGGCAAAGGACGGATCATAGGCAAACAGGAGCTCCGGGGCAAAACGGAGCTGCAGCCTGCGGCCCAGTTCTCTTCTCAGGAACCCGGCCGCCTTCTTGAGCCCAGTCTGGACGTCCTCGCTGCACGCATCCTTCCCTATTTCGACGAAAAAGATCTTCGCCGTCCGGAGATCATCGGTGACCTTCACACCGGTAATCGTCACGGAACCAATCCGCGGATCCCTGACCTGCTTGAGGAGGAGATCGGCAATCTCCATCCTGATGAGATCCGCCACCCGGTCCGCCCTTTTGAAACTACTCATGTTTCCTACTCGTATTTACCTTCTTCGATATCCCCGCCATCCACCAGATCGGAAAAACTCACGATCTCGATCCGGCTCCGGACCACATTCGCGAGAAAAAGCTGATCGATGAAGTTCAGGATATGGTCCATTTTGGCGTTGATATAGGGCTTGTCGTTGCCCACAACACTGAAACCGATCCTGGCCCGTCTCCAGTCGTCGTTATCGCCGACTTCCGCGATGGAGACATTGAATTTATTCCGCGTCCGCCGGATGATCCGGCTCAGAACGCCGCGTTTCTCCTTCAGGGATCCGCTCTCGGGAATCCTGAGATCGATGAGTCCAGTTCCGACTACCATAGCATGCCATTACAGTTTTTACAGCTTTCTTTCGACCTGCTCCTTTACATACGCCTCAATGACATCCCCCGTGTGGATATCGTTGAATCCCTCGATGCCGATGCCGAACTCAAATCCGGCAGCCACCTCTTTCACATCGTCCTTGAACCGCCTCAGTGACGCGATCCGGCCATCATAGACGACCACGCCGTCCCTCAGCAGCCTGAGGCTGGAGGTCCGGGTGATCTTGCCGTCCGTCATATAACTCCCGGCAATCGTCCCCACCTTGGGAACGCGGAAGAGCTCGCGCACCTCGGCACGACCCTGGACCACCTCCTTGTAGATGGGTTCCAGAAGGCCCTCCATGGCTGCCCTCACATCGGCAATGACGTTGTAGATGATGTCGTAGAGCTTGATGTCCACCCCCTCCTGCTCCGCCACTTCCACCACCCGGGCGTCAGGCCGGACATTGAACCCGATGATGACGGCGATGGAGGCCGAAGCCAACATCACGTCGGTTTCGGTGATCGTTCCGGTGGAGCTGTGGATGATCTTCAGCTTGATGTCGTCGGTGGAGAGCTTGTTCAGGGCGTCGATCAGGGCCTCGACGGAACCCTGCACGTCGGCCTTGATGATGACGTTGAGCTCCTTTACCCCTTCCTTCATCTTCTGAAAGAGCTGTTCGAGGGTGATCTTCGAGGAGGCGGAGAGCTCCCGTTCCCTTTCCTTACGGATCCAGTATTCGCCGATGCTCCGGGCCTTCTTTTCATCCTCGACGCAGATAAATTCCGTGCTCACCTGCGGCACCCGGGAGAACCCGATGACCTCCACCGGCATGGCTGGACCGGCCTCGCTGATCCGTCGCCCCTGATCATCGATGATCGCCCGGACCCTGCCGAATTCCGTCTTGGAGACGAAGGCGTCTCCCTCCCGGAGGGTGCCCTCCTGGATAAGGACGGTCGCCACCGGACCGCGGCCCCGATCCAGCTTCGCCTCAATGATCACCCCGCGGGCGGACCGGTCGGGATCGGCCTTCAGTTCCATGACATCGGCCTGAAGGAGGATCATCTCCAAGAGCTCCTCGATCCCCTCCTTCTTTTTCGCCGACACCTCGCAGAAGATCGTTTCGCCGCCCCACTCCTCCGACAGCAGATTGTACTCCGTCAGGGCCTGACGGATCTTCCCCGGATCAGCGCCGGCCTTGTCGATCTTGTTGATGGCCACGATGATGGGAACACCGGCCACCCGGGCATGGTTGATGGCCTCAACCGTCTGGCCCATGACCCCGTCATCGACGGCCACGACCAGGATCACAATGTCCGTCACCTGAGCCCCTCTGGCCCTCATGGCTGTGAAGGCCTCATGACCGGGCGTATCCAAAAAGACGATGTCCCTCCCCTTGATCCGCACATGGTAGGCGCCGATGGCCTGGGTGATCCCGCCTGCCTCGCCATCGATCACATGGGTCTCCCGGATGGCATCGAGAAGGGAGGTCTTGCCGTGATCCACGTGACCCATGATCGTCACGACAGGCGCCCGGGGCTTCAGATTTTCGGGAGAGGTCTCGGTTTTCTGCAGGGGCTCATCAAATTCGCTCAGGGCAGCCTCCACCTGGTAACCGAAATCGGCGGCAATCAGCGTAGCGGTATCTAAATCGATCGCCTGATTGATGGTCACCATGAGACCCATCACGATCAGTTTGTTGATGACCTCTGCCGCCTTTATGCCCATCCGCTTGGCAAGTTCCCCGACATTGATCGATTCGGCGACCTTGATCCTTCTCTTGATCGCCTTCGGTGTGGTGATCGGGGTCTTTTTCATCTTGACCGGAGCGGCCTTCTTCTCTTCGCGCCACTTTACGGGCCGTTCCTCACGCTCGATCTCGATCCGCCGATCCTTCCGATCGACCAGTTGCTTGATCAGGGTCTTCTTGCGCGGAGCCGCCACTTCCCCCATCAGGACCTCGACAGGCGGCTTTCCCTTCTTCTTCGGTCTCTCCGCTTCCGGTCGGCCGGGCTTTTCTACCCCGGGAGGGATGGATCCCTTGACGATTCTCAAATCCGATCGGCGGGGGAACTCTTTCCTCGGGATCACATGCGCCGGTTTCGGCACTTCCGGAGGCGTTCGCAATTTTCTTTCCACTTCCGGCAGGGGGGGCTTGATTTCGCGGCGTCCCGGATGCCGGACGGGCAGGGGTTTTTTCTCTGTCTCCGGCGCCGGTTTCTTCTCGGGTTCCTCCTCCCTTGCTTCCGCGGGCGCTTCAGGCAGGACGGGCTCCACCGGAATCACCGGCTTCGGCGCCTGTTTCCGGGGGGACACGGGCCTGGCCAGAGACTCGCCGGCAGGCGTCTCCCGGTAGATAGACGTTCGCACCGGGGCTTCCTTGGGAACGGGCTCAGGCGCCGCTTCCTTCGGAACGGTTTCCAAAGGCGGCTCTCCCCCGGCAAGCGCCTCTTCCGGCTTCGGCGCTTCGGCGGCTTCCTCCGGCTTGATCTCTTCAATCGGCGTCCGAACCGCCCTTCGCCTGATCACCGTAGACTTGATTCTCTTTTCAACCACCTCATGAGACTCGGGAGCAAGCAGTTCTGCCAGAATCCTCTCCATCTCGCCATCCTCGAGGGTGCTCGATTGCGATTTCACCGCAATACCGATCTTTTCCAAGCGAGAGATCAGTTCCTTGTTTTCCAGCCCCAACTCCTTGGCCAGTTCATAAACTCTTTTTTTCGACATGCCCAACCATCTCCCCTTCAGATATTCACATTTCAGGACAGCCTAAGCCGGAATCCCTTTTTCCCCGCCGGCCTCCTGGTCGATGATCTTTCCCGCCTCGGCGATCCACATCGAGGCGGTCTTCTCGCCGACCCCCGGGATAGTCGCCAGCTGTTCGGAATCGGCTGCGGCAAGCATGGCCACGCTCTTCAGCCCCGCCTTGAAAAGTCGCTCCGCTGTGGCCTCGCCGATACCGGGAATCTTCATGAGAGACTGATAGCCATCGTCCGCCTTCGCAGCCGCCGTCGACTCACTCTTGACATCGATTTTCCAACCGGTCAGTTTCACGGCAAGCCTCACGTTCTGCCCGTTTCTCCCGATGGCCAAGGAGAGTTGGTCATCGGGAACGATGACCTCCATCGCCCTGTTTTCTTCATCGACAAATACCCGGTTCACCTTCGCCGGGGACAGAGCGCTGCAGACATACTTGGCTTGATCGTCGGAATAAGGAACGATGTCGATCTTCTCACCGCGGAGCTCCTGAACAACGCTCTGAACACGCGTCCCCCTCATGCCGACACAGGCGCCCACCGGATCGATATCCTTATCCCTGGTCTTGACGGAGATCTTGGACCTCTTCCCCGGTTCCCGCGATATGTTGACGATCTCGATCAACCCTTCGGAAATCTCGGGCACCTCCACTTCGAAGAGGGCCTTGAGAAAATTGGGGTGGGTCCGGGAGAGGATGATCTGGGGACCCTTCGTGATCTTTTTGACATCGCAGAGGTAAGCTCTGATCCTCTCGCCCCGCTTGTAGGATTCCCGGAAAATCTGTTCCGAAACGGGGACAATCCCTTCGGCGCGGCCTAAATTTACGATAATGTTTCCGCCTTCGAACCGTTGCACGAAACCGTTGGACAGTTCCCCCTTTCTGTCGTGATACTCCTCATAGATGTTGTCCCGCTCCGCGTCCTTCACCCGCTGGATGATGATCTGTTTGGCCGTCTGGACGGCAATCCGGCCGAAGGTGCTGGTTTCGATCTTGATGCCGAGGCTGTCGCCCGGTTCCGCTTCCTCATCCAAGGCGCGTTTCGCTTCTGCGACAGACACGTGAAGATCGGGATCCAGAACCTTTTCCATCACGGTCTTGAACTGGAAAACCTCGATTTCACCGGCCTCCTCGTTGTAATGGGCCTCCAGCTCGACATCGGGTCCCAACTTCTTGCGGGCTGCCGTCAACATGGCATCTTCCAGGGCCTTGACGATGACCTCCTTGTCTATCCCGCGATCTTTGCCCATCTGTTCGATCAGGCGTTTAAGTTCCGGAAACATTACCAAAAACCTCCGTTAAGTATTGGGGACAGATTTTAAATCTGTCCCCAGATGCCATCAAGCATTACAACTCAAACTCTAAATTGGCCTTTACCACCGCCTCCCGGGGAATCCGGAAGGACTTTCCCGCATCACGAATCACAATGACCTTCCTGCCGTTCTCATCCTCATAATCGATCAGCTCGCCGCAAAATCGCCGCCGTCCCTCGATCTTTTCCGCGAGGCAAAGACTGATCTTGAAACCTCGATACTTCAGGAAATCCCTATCCCGAAAGAGCGGCCGATCCAGGCCCGGCGAGGAAACCTCCAGGGTGTATGGGCCGGGAGGAACGTCGTGAATGTCTAACAGATCCCCTAACTGATTGCTGATCTCGGCGCAGTCATCGAGGGTCACCCCCTCTTCCCGGTCCATGAAAACCCGCACCACCCAGCGCGTTTTCATCCTCAGGCACTCCACCTGAACCAGCTCCATCCCGACGGATGCGAGAAGCGGTTCGGCCAGTTGCCAGATCTGTTCTTCGTGGGGTTTCATAAAAACGTTCTTTTTAGAAAAAAAAAGTGGGCTTAAGCCCACTCATCAAAACCCGCCGATGATTTTCCCACTACCTAACACACTGCCGAACCGATTGCAAGGGAAAAAACGGATTTTCCAGGCAGTTCGATTTCCAGTGCCGAAAGAAGATAAAAATGGAGCGGGCGATGGGACTCGAACCCACGACGTCCAGCTTGGGAAGCTGACATTCTACCGCTGAATTACGCCCGCCCACAGAAAAAACGGCCTGTCCATCCCATGGAAAACGGACGCCCATCTTAATCAACAGAGGTATTTTGTCAAGATTTTTTTATTCCCAGGCGCAGGCGGACGGAATTCCCATGTCCGTCGAGTCCCTCCAGTCCGGCAAGACGGACAGTGGGAGCGCCGTATCGGGCGAGGGCTTCCCGCGAAAAAGAGAGAACATTGGTCCGCTTGACAAAATCGTAAACACCCAAGGGGGAAGCAAAGCGGGCCGTTCCCCCGGTCGGCAGGACATGATTCGGGCCCGCCACGTAGTCGCCCAGCGCCTCTGGCGTGTGCATCCCCAGGAAGACCGCCCCGGCATTCCGGATCTCTGTGAGGAGTTCCCGAGGATTGCGCACCATCAGTTCGAGGTGCTCCGGCGCGAAACGGTTGGCCAGATCGACCGCCTCGCCGAGGTCCCGTGTCACCACCGCGGCCCCGAATGCCGCAAGCGAGCGCTTGGCGATACCCCTCCTCGGGAGGCGATCCAACTGAAGGTCCACCTCCGCAGCGACGGACCGGGCAAAGGCCTCGTCCGGCGTCATAAGGACGGCGCTCGCCATGTCGTCATGCTCGGCCTGGGCCAGCAGATCCGCGGCGGCAAAGGACGCTTCCCCGGTTCCATCGGCGATGATCAGCACTTCGCTGGGACCGGCAATCATATCGATCGCCACCCGGCCGAAGACCATCTTCTTGGCCGCAGCAACATAGGCATTCCCGGGACCGACGATCTTGTCTACCTGGGGAATCGACGCCGTTCCGAAGGCCAGGGCCGCGATCGCCTGGGCGCCGCCGATTTTAAAAATCCTCTTCACGCCTCCCAGCTCCGCAGCGGCAGCGATCAGCGGATGGAGCTGCCCGTCGCGGGAAGGGGTCGCCAGAATGATCTCGCCGACGCCGGCGATCCGGGCGGGAATCGCCGTCATCAGCACGGTGGACGGATAGCAGGCCAGTCCCCCCGGTGCATAGATGCCGACCCGGGAGAGGGGAAGGATGCGCTGACCGAGCTCCACCCCTTCTTCGTCCGCAACCGACCACCCCTCCTGGCGCTGCCGCTCGTGGAATTGTTCGATTCTCCGGGCAGCCAGGCGGAGGAGTTCCAGATCTTCCGGACCCACCTGCGCGACCGCGTCCCTCCTTTCCTCCGGGGAGGCCTCGACAGTCGCGGCCGTCACGACATGACCGTCAAACTGTCCGGTATAGGCAAAAACGGCTTCATCCCCGCGCCGGGCCACCTCTTCCACGATCCGGCCGACGGACGCCCAGAGTTCCGGATCGAAGACCCGTCCCCGTTCCCGGATCCGCCGGAAAAACCCTTCAAATTCGTCTTCGTCCGTCCGGATGATTTTCATGATTTCACCTCAACCCAATCCCTGAATAGGCTGTTCAAAAATGCCCAGATGCAAGGCCCCCGATATCCTGAGCCGGGAGGCGTACTTTGAGGTACGTTGAACGGCGAAGGATGAGGGAAACGCAGCAGATGGGCGTTTTTCAACAGTCCTATCCGGCGACCCTGCGGATATCGCCCCCTAAAGCCGACAATTTTTTCTCAATCTGCTGATAGCCCCGGTCGATATGATAGACGCGGGAGAGAACCGTCGTCCCCTCCGCCGCCAGGCCCGCCAGAATGAGGGAAGCAGAGGCCCTGAGATCCGTCGCCATCACCGGCGCCCCGTGGAGCTTTGAAACTCCCCTGACCAAGGCGCTCTTTCCCTGAATGACGATATCCGCCCCCATCCGAATCATCTCGCTCACATGCATGAAGCGGTTCTCAAACACCGTCTCCGTGATGACGCTCCGACCTTTTGCGACCGCCATCAAGGCCATGATCTGGGCCTGCAGGTCCGTCGGAAATCCGGGATAGGGCAGGGTCTTGACATCCACGCTCCGCAAGGACCCGCCGCCCGCGGCCCGGAGACTGTCTTCGGCCACGTCGATCCTCATCCCGGCATCCCGCAGTTTGGCAATCAGCGCATCCAAATGCAGGGGGTTGCAGCCGAGGATCCGGACATCCCCCCCGGTAATGCCGGCGGCGATCAGGAAGGTTCCGGCTTCAATCCTGTCCGGGATCACCGCCGCCTCTGCGGGATGCAGCCGTTCCACCCCTTCGATTGTGATCACATCGCTTCCCGCGCCGCTGATCCGCGCCCCCATGCCGATGAGCACCTCGGCCAGATTGACGATCTCCGGCTCGCGGGCCGCGTTTTTCAGGAGCGTCTTCCCCTCGGCAAGGGTCGCGGCCATCATGATATTTTCCGTCCCCGTGACGGTGGAAATATCGAAATAGATTTCTGCGCCTTTCAGGCGTGCGGCCTTCGCCTCGACATAACCGTCTTTCAGCGTCACCTCCGCCCCGAGCGCCTGCAGGGCTTTGATGTGGAGGTTGACCGGTCTCGCTCCGATGGCGCAGCCTCCCGGCAGGGAAACCCGCGCTTCCCCCACGCGCGCTACGAGCGGGCCTAACACCAGGATCGAGGCCCGCATGGTCCGAACCAGGTCGTAGGAGGCCTCACAGCTGGTGATCACGCTGGCATTGACCCGGAGGGTCCCCTGTCCTTCGATCTCGACGCCGAGGCTGTTGAGGAGTTTCCGTATCGTCTTGATGTCCACAAGATCCGGGATATTGTGAAAGGTGTTCCATCCTCCGACCAGAAGCGCAGAGGCCAGGATCGGCAGAGCGGCGTTCTTGGCCCCGCTGATCCGGACATCCCCTCGAAGCCTCTCACCCCCGACAATCACGATCTTGTCCATCGTCCGTTCCTTTCGATTCCTTCCAGCCCAATCCCACCCCTGGGAAATAGGGGGAGGGGCTGCTACCCTACTTCCTTAAAATTACCTTGACGGCGGCATGTCTTCGTAAATGACGCATTGGAGATTTTTCTGGTCACCATGTCGTTGCAGCGGAGCGTCAGGCCTTCCTTCTCGCCGATGCGACACGATCCATCCCTCCGTAGTCTTTCCGGAAACCGATATTCCCATAGGCTCCCTCCTCCCGGAAGAGGGTCTCGACAAGCTCCTTATGACCTGCTCCGATCTCCAGGAAGATCCGCCCGCCCCCCTTCAGGCGATCAGCCCCTTCCCGGATGATCTCCCGGTGGAAGGCGGCGCCGTCCGGGCCGGCGATCAGCGCCGCCTGGGGTTCGAACTCCCGGACCCCCCGCGGCAGCAAGTGATATGCGTCAGCGGGGATGTATGGCGGGTTGGAGACGATCAGATCAAATTTCCCTGGAACAGTTGCAAAGAGATCCCCCTGGATAAAGTCCATACGCTCGGCCACTCCGTGGACAAAGGCATTCCTGCCGGCCACTGTCAGGGCCCCCGGTGAGACATCCGTCGCCGCCACGCGGGCCGTGGGCAGCTCTCTGGCCAGGACCACGCCGATCGCGCCGCTTCCCGTTCCGATATCGATGATACGCAGGTCGCCCCCGACGGGGCTGTAAAATCCCAGCACCTCTTCGATGAGGCATTCCGTCTCCGGTCTCGGGATCAGGACCTCGCGATTGACCTCGAAGCGGAGGGACCAGAATTCCTTTTCCCCCACGATATAGGCAACCGGCTCGCCCCGGCGTCGTCTGTCGACCCACCGCGCAAACCCGGCGGCTTCCTCCTCCGAAAGGTTCCTTTCCGGGTGCATGCAGAGCTGCAACCGGTCGGTTTTCAGGAAGTGCATGAGGAGAACATCGGCGTCGAGACGTGGAGACGGGCTGCCGCACGCACTCAGGTCGCAGGCTGTCCGGTGAAGGATGGTCCGGATATCGGTCATCTAACTCCCTCGCCGCATCCCCATCGCTGCAGGAACACCGAACGGGGAAAGGATCACTTCCTCTCAGGTCGACTGTTTGAGCGCTTCGGCCTGAAAATCGGTCGTCAGGGCATCGATCATGAAGCTGATATCCCCGTCCAGAAAGTTTTCCAGGCTGTAGGAGGTGAGTCCGATCCGGTGGTCCGTCACCCTTCCCTGGGGGAAATTGTAGGTCCTTATCCGTTCGCTCCGGTCCCCGCTCCCCACCTGGTTTTTTCGGGTCTCGGAGATCTCGGCATTCTGTTTCTTCACCGCCGCGTCGAGGAGCCTCGCCCTGAGCACCTTCATCGCCTTGTGCTTGTTCTTGAGCTGGGATTTCTCATCCTGGCAGGTGACGACAAGGCCGGTCGGCAGGTGGGTGATCCGGACGGCAGAATCGGTGGTGTTGACGCTCTGCCCGCCGTGACCGCTGGAATGGTAGACATCGATCCTGAGGTCGCCGGGGTCGATGTTGAGCTCCACCTCTTCCACCTCCGGCATGATGGCCACGGTCACGGCCGAAGTATGGATCCGCCCCTGGGCCTCCGTGACCGGGACCCGCTGGACGCGGTGGACGCCGCTCTCGTATTTCAGCCGGCTGTAGGCGCCCCTCCCGGCAATCAGGGCGATGATCTCCTTGAACCCTCCCATCCCTCCGGCGGGGGTGCTGCTCATCACCTCGACCTTCCACCCGCTGGTTTCCGCAAAACGGGCGTACATCCTGAAGAGGTCCTCCGCGAAAAGCCCCGCCTCGTCGCCCCCGGTGCCCGCCCGGATCTCGAGGAAGACGTTTTTCTCGTCATTCGGATCCCGGGGGAGGAGCAGGACCTTCAGCCTCTCCCCGAGGGACTCCCTAGTCTCTTTCAAACGGGGCAGCTCTTCTCTGGCAAGTTCCCTCAGCTCTTCGTCGCTCTCCTTAAGAAGGGCCTGATCTTCCCCGATGCGGAGGCCGGTTTTCTCGTATTCGCGGTAGGTTTCGATCAGATCGCTTAGATCGGCGTGCTCCTTGGCATACTTCTGATAGATCCCGCGCTTGCCGACGACGGCCGGATCACTGAGAAGCTGCTCCAGTTCCTGATACCGCGATTCTATATCCTTCAGCCTTGCAAACATGACGCTCTCGCAAAAAAAGTACCTGCTCAACACCCCCGCCGGCTGAGATCGACGCCGGATGTAAACCGTCCGGGCGATGCAGACACATCCGGCAGACGTGACCGGCTCGAATTCCGGTATTTGTGGGGAGGTGTTTTCCGGAGAGACGGCGCCGGCGCCCGTAAACCCCCGGCGCCGTTCCGAAACTTCAGAGGCAGGGGAACCTGCGCCCGGCGCCGCCGCGGCAGGAACCCCTGTTTGAAAACATCAATGGGCGTTATGCGGATTTATCCGCCTGGTTTTCCCTGCCGGCGTACTTTCTCCTGAATCTTTCCACACGGCCCGCGGTGTCTATGATCTTCTGTTTCCCCGTTATGAAGGGATGGCACTGGGAACAGATTTCAATCTTGATATCCTGCTTCGTAGATCTGGTTTTAATCACATTCCCGCAGACGCAGGTAATAGTTGCTTCCTTATATTCCGGATGAATACCTTCCTTCATACTGAACGATCTCCTTATCAAAATAAATCACTGACGACTCTCGAAACCAACCGGGCCATACACCTTCCCGTCGGTTCATATGGTGATTACAACGATCCGCACGGTAAATTCAAGCTTTTTTTACGAAGCCGTCACTACTGGTTCATGGAATCCAGGAAAAGCTGATTGTTCTCTGTCTTCCTGACCTTGTCCATGATGAACTCCATCGCATCGACGGGGTTCATCTCCTGAAGGAGCCTCCTGAGGATCCAGATCCGGTTGAGATTGACCTTCGGGATCAGGAGTTCTTCCTTCCGCGTTCCGGAACGGATCAGATCGAAGGCCGGGAAGACCCGCCGGTCGGCGATGCGGCGGTCGAGGTGGAGCTCCATGTTGCCGGTGCCCTTGAACTCTTCGAAGATCACCTCGTCCATACGGCTGCCCGTGTCGATCAGGGCGGTGGATATGATCGTCAAGCTTCCCCCGTTCTCGATGTTCCGCGCGGCCCCGAAGAACCGTTTCGGCTTGTGGAGGGCGTTGGAATCGACGCCGCCGGAGAGGACCTTGCCGCTCGGCGGCACTACCGTGTTGTAGGCGCGGGCCAGGCGGGTGATGCTGTCCAGGAGGATGACCACATCCTTCCTGTGCTCCACCAGTCTTTTCGCCTTCTCGATGACCATTTCGGCCACCTGGACGTGGCGCGTCGCCGGTTCGTCGAAGGTGGAGGAGATGACCTCGCCTGCCACGCTCCGCTGCATGTCCGTCACCTCTTCCGGCCGCTCGTCGATCAGCAGGACCATCAGGACGACTTCCTTGTGGTTGGCGGTGATGCTGTGGGCGATGTCCTTTAAAAGGACGGTCTTGCCGGCCCGCGGCGGGGAGACGATGAGGCCGCGCTGCCCCTTGCCGATGGGAGTGAAGAGATCCATAACCCGCGTGGAGAGGTTTTCCGGATCAAATTCCAGGTTCAGCTTCTCCTCCGGGTAGAGGGGAGTCAGATTGTCGAAAAGGATCTTGTCCCGCGCCGCCTCCGGAGATTCGAAGTTGACCTCGTCCACCTTGAGAAGGGCGAAGTACTTCTCCCCCTCTTTGGGAGGCCGGACCTCGCCTGCGACCGTATCCCCCGTTCTCAGGCTGAAGCGTCTGATCTGCGAAGGAGAGATGTAGATGTCGTCCGGGCTGGGGAGGTAGTTGTAATCCACCGCCCGGAGGAATCCGAAACCGTCCGGCAGGATCTCCAGGACGCCGGAGCCGGAAATGACGCCATTTTTTTCGACCTGGGCCTGCAGGATGGAAAAAATCAGGTCCTGTCTCCTCATGCCGCTGGCGCCGGCGACATCCAGATCTTTGGCCAGCTTTGCCAGTTCACTGATCGGCTGTCTCTTGATATCTTCAATGTTCATATTTTTTTCCCTGTATGTGTGTATATTAGCGCCCGCTGATACGCCGGCTCCCCCACGCAAAAAACCGCTCCTGCTTTCAGCTCGCTTAACCCATGAAAATTAATTCAGATTTTTTATGGTGTAACGACTTATAAAAGAAATGCACGGATTTTTCCCGGGTTGCTAATTGGTCTCTGGAATCAATCGAACTAAGGAAGGACTTAGCATACGCCTTTCTGAGATTTGTTTTCCGTTTATACCAAACTATCCCGGAAGTCAAGGAATTTTTAGCGCTGCCTTGAATTTGGGACGGCTTCGTAAAAACTCCGCAGGCAAGGCGCGCGAACCCTGAGGAATGAGGCGTACTTAGACGTACACCGCAATGACGAAGGGTGAAGCGCAACGCAGCATCCGGACTTTTTACGTGCGAAGCATCAGGACGTTGAGCTGTCTGCCTGTGCGGCCCCGGCCGGCGCGGTGCGAAAAGAAGAGGTCCTGCCGGCAGGCGGTGCAGAAGCCGGCCGACATGATATTTTCCTCGCGCAGCCCCCGCTCCAGGAGCTGGAGGCGATTGGCAAGGGCGAGATCGAGCATCCACCGGTCTTTCTCCGGGCAGGGGATGAGAAAAGATCCCGCCTCCCGCCGGGATGAAAGGGCCGCAACGACCGGGGCATCCACCTCGTAGCAGCAGGGGCCGATGGCCGGACCGATGACGGCGAGGATGTCTTCATTCCGGGAGGAAAACCGCTCCCTCAGGGCATCCACCATCCTTGCCGCCATGCCGAGGGCGACGCCGCGCCAGCCCGCATGGGCCGCCCCGATGACCCGGCGGGCGCGGTCCACGAAGAAGAGGGGCACGCAGTCCGCCGTCCTGATTCCGAGGGCCGCACCCGGTCTATCCGTGATCATGCCGTCGCATTCGGGCGCCTCCCGGGGCAGCGGGCTGTCCCCGTCGATCACCCGGATCGAGTTGCCGTGGATCTGCCTCATCAGCATCAGCCGTCCCTCCCGGATAGAGAAGGCCTCGCCGACGAGAGCCAGGTTCCGGCGGACATCTTCCTCCCGGTCGCCCACGCGGTCGCCCACGTTGAGATCGGAAAAAGGCCCCTCGCTCACCCCTCCTTGCCTGGTGCAAAAGGCATGGGTCACGAAACCCAGCGCCGAGATCTCCTCTGCTTCAAGATATTCGATTGCACCCCTTTTAACGAAACGGAACATAGCGCATCACTGGCTTTTTACCGTTTATCCCCGCCCCGGCCCGCCCTCTCCCTTAGAAACGCGCAGAGGGCGGCCATATCCTCCGGCAGGGGCGAGGCAAACCGCATCTTCTCACCCGTGACCGGATGGGCAAAGGAGAGCCGCCAGGCGTGAAGCGCCTGACGCTGCAAGGCCTTGATCCCGGCCCTGACTGCGGAATCCTCAATAGTGCGGATCCTCCCCGCGCCGCCGTAAACCTTGTCCCCCACGACCGGATAACCGAGTTCCGTCAGGTGGACCCGGATCTGATGGGTCCGGCCCGTTTCGATATCCACCTCCAGCAGGGAAGCAACGCCAAAACGCTCCCGGACGCGCCAGACGGTCACGGCCCCCTTCCCCCGGCGGCTCTTTGTGGACATTTTTTTGCGGTCCGTCGGGTGCCGCCCCACGGGCGCCTCGATCCGGCCCCCATCCGTTTTCGGATCCCCGTAGACGATGGCTTGGTAGGTCTTTGCCACCTCGTGGCGCTTGAACTGACCGGCCAGCGCCCGGTGGGCCTCGTCGGATTTGGCCACGACCAAAAGCCCGGAGGTCTCCTTGTCGAGACGGTGGACGATCCCGGGGCGGAGAACCCCGCCGATCCCCGAGAGGTCCCGGCAGTGATGGAGGAGGGCATTGACCAGCGTCCCGCCCTGATGACCGGCCGCCGGATGGACAACCATCCCCGCCGGCTTGTCGACAACCAGGATGAAAGGGTCTTCGTAGAGGATCTGCAGGAGGATCTCTTCGGGCAGAACCTCGGAAGGTCTCGGCGCCGGGATGCAAAGGGCCAAGGCATCCCCCGCCTTTACCCTCCTGCCCGCCCTGGCGGGACGGCCATTCACCGTGACCCGTCCCTCCGCAACGGCCCTCTGGATCTGGGCGCGGGAAAGTCCCGGTTCTTTTCCCGTCAGGAAGAGATCGAGGCGGGCCCCTTCCTCCTCCGGCGCCACCGTAAAGTGGGCCTGCCTCTCGCCAACGCTTGTCTTCACCTCCGCCATCATCACACCGCTTCGTTCGCCAGGAGCGTCCTGAGGGCATCCCGGATTGCGGTGAACTCCTCCCGATCCAGCGTTCGCGGATCAAAAAGGACCCTCTCGTCGGCAACCCGGGCAATGATCGGCGTTTCCCACTTCCGGAGGCGCTCCTCCAGGGCGGCAGCGGAAAGTGTCGTCGCACGGACGCCGACCAGGACCGTCG
>MICJ01000002.1:102350-105764 GCA_001830835.1 Syntrophobacterales bacterium GWC2_56_13
GCTTCGCCCGTTTCTTCACGTCGGCGAGGGGCTCCGTCAGGGCGCGAAGCACCCGGATGTCGGAGAGGGCCTCGGCGGGTCGGAAATACTTCACCAGCGTCGCCTCCAGGGCGGCCAGCGTGAGCTTGTCGATCCGGAGCGCCCGGTTCAGGGGATTTTTCCGGATCCGTTCCAGCGTCTCCCGTTTCCCCAGGATGATCCCCGCCTGGGGTCCGCCCAAAAGCTTGTCGCCGCTGAAGGTGACCACATCCACCCCCGTAGCGAGCGTGTCGCGGACGGTGGGTTCCCGCTCCAGGCCGTAGCGGTCCAGTTCGATGAAGCAGCCGCTCCCCAGGTCATCCATGACGGGCAGGCCGTGTTTCTTCCCGAGATTCACGAGTGAGGGGAGATCCGCCGCCTCGGTGAAACCCATGATCCGGAAGTTGCTCGTGTGGACCTTGAGGATCAGCCCCGTCTCCGGGCCGATCGCTTGTTCATAGTCGGCAAGCCGCGTACGGTTCGTCGTTCCCACCTCCTTCAAGCGGGCGCCGCTCTTCTCCATGACGTCGGGGATACGGAACTCTCCGCCGATCTCGATCAGTTCGCCCCGGGAGACGATCGCCTCCTTCCCCTCGGCCAGGCTGTTCAAGACCAGAAGGACCGCGGCGGCGTTGTTGTTGACGACCAGGGCGTCCTCCGCTCCAGCGAGCGCGCAGAGGAGCTCCCGGACGTGGTCGTAGCGGAACCCCCTATCCCCCTTCTCCAAGTCATATTCGAGGTTTGAATACCCGCGCGCCACCTCGACAATCCGCTCCAGCGCCTCCCGGCATAGGGGCGCCCGGCCGAGGTTGGTGTGGAGGATGACCCCCGTGGCGTTGATCACGCGGCGAAGACGGTAAGAACGATAGTCTTCAATCATCTCCGCGGCCTGATCCGCCGCCTGCTCCTTGGTGGGCAGCCGGAGGTTCGTTCCCTTCCCCTTATCGGCAATGATCCGGCTTCGCAGCTCTTCCACGACCGACCGGCACGCCTCCTTCACCAGCTCCCGCGGAACCCCGGCCAGCCGTTCACCCCTTTCGAGGAGGAGCATCATCTCATCGATTTTCGGCAGGCTCTTCAGCAGTTCCTTTTTATGCTCATTCATTATGCACTCTTTCTTCTTATGGTTCATCCGGGTGATACGTCTTTTTAACTTGAAAAGTCATCAAATCCCTTCAAACTAACTCCCTCATTCACAAAATGACATTTGAATATCAGGAGTAAGCAAACAAATGGTGTCTTCACAAATGTGCGGGTTCATAATAGGGTAAGAATTGTTGATTTCTAGGTGAAATGATATAATATTTCTGATGCAAAACAGAGTATCCGATGGTCATCTATAATTCTCATAAATTCCGATTTTCATGGATTTCCTGTAACGTAGAGCTCATGGGTTCTTTCCCAAAATCCAAAGCCAAATTCATTGAAAACAGTATCTCGACCAAGCAATCCTACAAAAAGAGGGTTGCGTGGCAACTGAGCGTTTAAGTGGATTGGACAAGTAATAATCTTACCGAAAACTTCAATAGTAGCAGTATATTGGTAAACAGTCGTTACTCCACCACCCGTGCCAGTTTGAGCACTTTGACCTTGGTCCCATGATTGCAATCCAAGAAGTGAATAGAGGTCCGCTCTCAATGTTGTAACGTCGGCACCGGTGTCGAACAGTAATGGCAAATTTATCCTACTTTTCGCTTGTATTATCAATGTGACGTTTACCAAAGGCAGCCACATTGAAGGTCGGTTTGGGTCCGGTTGTGCCTCATAGAACCGAATCGTCTGCTCAAAGTTTTTGGTTAGCATAAGTAAATGTCCACACAACAGGTTCTGCAGGAATAAAGGTAATAAGCGGCCTATCGTATTCGGCAATTTGATTCATAAGGTCGGACAAGTCAGGAGCTGCAGCTACTACAGCATTACTATAAACTGCAACCCATTGACCACCATATTGGCTACGAATAAGTGTCAGATTCTTACTCAACCAAGCTAACTTATCTGTCCCTTCTTGAGATGGTCTTTTCGAGCGTACAACTGCAGCGTGCTCAGGAGAAACGAAATCCTCCGCTTTAATCGTCCAATGCCTAATCCAGAGGTCGCCTTCTTTCGTTACAAAAGACTCAATCTCCAACCTATCTAATTTATCTAAGGTATCAAGGGCTTCCTCCGGAGATTTTGCACGGGTGGATGTAGCCGACCTGATGGTAGTTTTCAATTCTCCAATTTTCTCATAAATTCTGGCTGGCTCTCTCATTTTTCAACCTCTTTAGTTTTTTCAAGTTCTTTGGTCCTTTCAACAAGCAACTTACCGACATTACGTGCGTGTGGAAGACTAAGGGTAATTGTTGCTCTGAGGCGACTTCTGACATTACTAATCACCCCTTCCGGGTCAGGAGGGCCAGGGATGGTTTCATAAAACTGTAGTATGATCTCATTCTCCGTATGTAAAACCTGTCCAAAATCAGCATAAAATGAAATCGAATCAGATGGCTGTTCAAATAAACGTAACATTAGAGAAACGTCTTTTGGGATTTCTTTTTCTTCAACCATTTTATTCACCTCCCATGGTCTATGATAAAAACTATTGGTTGTTTTACCCTTTTATAATTTTTTAGCCCATTCCAAGGACAAATGTAAAGTATTTAGTTATTGAAGATAACTTATAATTTCAAAAATGGTATATTGAGAATTGATTTCAGGAAGGAGCCCACACTTCAACGCACCCGCCAGCTCTATATAAAAAATTTTGTCTCCGGTGAAAAAAAATACAGTATGCTCATTCCTTATCATGATCACTGATAAAACAACATCATTTATTTCTGGTTGAAATCGAGCTTTTTCTTCAAGGGCGACGTTTTACTGACTTCAGAAAGAGACATTTTAGACACGTACGCTTAAACCGGATGAACCCTTTTTATTCCGCTTCATCCTTGTGGAAAACACGATTCTTCTCTTCTATCCGGCCGCTCAATACGAGGGGCAGCAGGGCATCATAAATCATCTGCTGCAGGTCTTCATCCGCCGACCGCTCTTCGATCAGACGCCGAAGGAAATTCTCCCGCTTGCCGATGAAACTCTCATAAGCCCCTAATACCCGGCGGCATTCGTTTTCTTCGTGGGGAACACGGACCAGGCCTCGGATGCCGGAGCGAACGATGAGAACAACCAAGTCGTCCTGGACGGGGTTCTGCGTCCGGAGGAGGGCCGTCTGCGTCTTTTTTCCCTTGATGAAGCGGACGCTGTGAGAGATGAACATATCCCTGTAGGGTGAAGGAACACCTTCCGATGGGATCTCGTAGGTGTCGAAAGGCATCGTCTTGTCGAGGAAATCCGGATCGTACCGCCGGAGGAAATCTCCATAACTCTCCCGCAGTTCCTGGTAAATTTGGGCTGCGAGTT
>MICJ01000002.1:105853-106740 GCA_001830835.1 Syntrophobacterales bacterium GWC2_56_13
AGTTCCTGGTAAATTTGGGCTGCGAGTTCCGCCGGATCGGCCTTCCCCCGCCTCCTCGCCTTGTTCTTGTTGAGGATCGCCTTCTCCTCCTTCTGGCGGGTCCTTTCGAAGAACTCCCGGAGATAGCAGTAGAGGGCGTCGATCATCTCTTCCCGGCGCTTCGCCGAGAAGACCCCCAGCATTTCAAGGACGGCGTCGTCCAGCTCCCTGCGGTCGGGCATGTCGAGCTCGCAGAGATCGGAGAGCTTCTCCAGCTCCGCCTCCTTTCCCGCCTGGCGCCAGGCCATCTCCCGCATCCGGCGCGCGGAGAGGAACTGGAGGGCCTTGCGGCCCTTCAATCTCCGGAAGGCCTTCCGGACGCTATCCAGCACCTTACCACTGGCCGGGCGCGGGTCGGGAACCCGCATCATGTTGACGTCGACAACCTCCGTCTTGAGGTTCCCCTCGACGCCGACGGGCCGGCCGTACTGGAACTTCGAGAGAACAACCCAAGAAGAGTTCAATATCCCCGCCATTGCATGAGTATCTACCTCATCCGGGAGGTGAATATCATAGAGATTGCAGTTACACTGCAATCCATGCTCATTGACCGGAATAGCATGCTTATATTGCTGAGCCTTCGGCCAGAACAGAGAACCTCTCCTGTGTCCCGTCAGGTCGTACCACGCCCGGTCCCCCGTCTCCCGGGCGGCGCAAGTCGCCCCCTGATGGATCTTCTTCTCCTCGCCCCAGGCGACGTACTGCCCGGCGTAGGTCCCTTCGAGCGCCTCCCGAGTCTTCCCGATCAGGACGATCCGGCGTCCGCAATCTTCGGGGGCTACGGTGAAGCCGTCCACCTCCATCAGACTGTGGACCTCGGGCTCGAGGAATTTTGTCTCCAGGGGCCT
>MICJ01000003.1:0-6657 GCA_001830835.1 Syntrophobacterales bacterium GWC2_56_13
GGGAATCGCTTGCTTGGTGCAGGCCTTGGGGCGATCCTGTTGCTTATTCTGATTTTCACGGGATGCGGGAAGAAGGGAGATCCCCTGCCGCCCCGGGTCCTGCTTCCGGCAGCGATCGTCGATCTCAGCGCCGCCTCCCTCCCGAAGGAGGTTCTTCTCCGCTGGTCGCTGCCCGATTCGATTGACGATAGCTGCGCTTTCAAGATCCTCCGAAGCGAAACGGTGGCGGGGGACGCATGTCCGGGATGCCCGCAGAAATACCTGACGCTCGGGACGCTCGCCCCCGCTGACAGACGATTGGGCCGCGAGGGGGAGAGGGGATTCCGTTATATTGATACGGCTGTCCGGACTGGCCATTTCTATTCCTATCGGGTAGCGGTATGCAATCCAGTGGGACACTGCGGCGAGGCGTCGAACGAAGCCAGCCTGATCCATAACAGCCGCTGAGGGCGCCTTCAACGAATTTGTAGAAACAAAGGGAACGATGAATTACTTCAATTATCAGGATGACAAACTCTTTTGCGAGGAGGTCTCGGTTCCGAAGATCGCCCGGGAGGTGGGAACGCCTTTTTATCTCTACAGCCACCGGACGCTCCTGCACCATTTCCGGGTCTTCGACACCGCTTTCGCGGAAGTGCCCCATATCGTCTGCTTTGCCGTCAAGGCCAATTCGAACACGGCCATCCTCCGGATCTTCGTCCGCGAGGGGGGCGGCGTGGATCTCGTTTCAGGGGGGGAGCTCTACCGTGCCCTGAAGGCCGGTGCGGATCCGGGGAAAATCGTTTATTCCGGGGTCGGAAAGAGAGAGGATGAGATCGATTTTGCACTCAAAATAGGCATCCTCATGTTCAATGTGGAATCCGACCAGGAACTGGAGACGATCAATGCCCGCGCGGAGATCTTGGGAATCAGGGCGGGCATCGGACTGCGGGTCAACCCGGATGTCGATCCGGAGACCCACCCCCATATTTCTACCGGCCTCAAGAAGAACAAATTCGGGATCAATATCGAGGCCTCCCTTATGGCCTATAGGCGGGCGGCAACGCTCAAGAATCTCGACATCAAGGGGGTGAGCTGCCATATCGGTTCACAGGTGACGAAGCTTTCGCCCTTCATCGATGCCCTCGGACGGCTGAAGGAGCTGCTCCTGCGGCTTCGGGGAGAGGGGATAGCGATCCGTTACTTAGATCTCGGCGGCGGTCTCGGGATCACCTACAACCAGGAAACCCCGCCCCGTCCCTCGGAATATGCCCGGGCGATCATCGACGCCTCGCGGAACATGGCATGCACATTCATCTTCGAACCCGGGAGGGTTATCGCCGGGAATGCGGGGATCCTGGTGACCCGGGTCCTCTACACCAAAGGAAACGAAGGGAAGCGCTTCGTCGTTGTCGATGCGGGGATGAACGATCTGCTCCGCCCCAGCCTCTACGGTTCGTTCCACCGGATCCAGCCGGTCATCCGGCAGGAGAGGGAGGAGATGATTGCGGATGTCGTCGGTCCGATCTGCGAATCGGCCGACTTTCTGGCCAGAGGGAGAAAGATGTCCGTCTTCGAACCGGGGGAGCTGATGGCGGTGATGAGCGCCGGCGCCTACGGTTTCAGCATGTCGTCCAACTACAATTCGCGTCCCCGGATACCGGAGATCATGGTCCGGGATGATCGCTGGTATGTCATCCGGAAACGGGAGAGCTGTGAAGATCTGATCCGCGGGGAAGAAATTCCGGAATTTATGAACATTTAAGACAGGCCAAGGAGGGGTTATTATGTTCGGAGGTGCAATAGTCGCGATCGTTACGCCATTCAGGAATGGAAAAGTAGACGAACAAGCTTTACGGAAACTGATAGAGGAACAGATCGCCGCCGGGACGGATGGCATCGTCCCCTGCGGCACCACGGGAGAATCGACCACCCTCTCCCATGAGGAGCATGACCGCGTGATCGAGATTACGATCGATGCGGCGAGAAAAAGGGTTCCGGTCATCGCCGGAACCGGTTCCAACAGCACGGCGGAGGCGCTCCGTCTGACGCGGCACGCCTGGGAGGCGGGCGCCGACGGCGCCTTGCTGGTCTGCCCCTACTACAATCGCCCGACCCAGGAGGGACTATACCAGCACTACCGGACCATCGCGGAAGAGGTTCCGATTCCCATCATCATCTACAACATCCCCGGCCGGACTGGGACGAACCTCCTCCCGGAGACCCTGGCAAAGCTGGCGAAGATCAAGAACATCGTCGGGGTCAAGGAGGCCTCCGGTTCCCTCAAACAGATGAGCGATGTGATCCAGCTCTGTGGATCAGATTTCGATGTGCTCTCCGGGGACGACATCTTTACCCTGCCTCTTCTTGCCATCGGCGGCAAGGGGGTCATCTCCGTCATCTCCAACATCGTCCCGGCCGACATGGCGGAGATGGTCGACGTCTTCGCGGCCGGGGATCTGGAACAGGCCCGCGCCCTCCACTACCGTATGGCCCCCCTGATCGACGTCCTTTTTATTGAAACAAACCCCATTCCCGTAAAGGCCGCGCTTGCGATGATGGGAAAGATCGAATACGAGCTGCGCCTACCCCTCTGCCGGATGTCGGAGAAGAATGAGGGGGCATTGAAAAAGGTCATGCAGGACTACGGTTTGATTGGGTAAAGGGGGTTCGAAGATGATCAGGGCCATTGTGACAGGCGCCGGCGGCAGGATGGGTGGGCGGATCGTCAGCCTCCTTGCGGAAACGGACGGGATCGAACTGAAGGGCGCTGTGGAAAGAAAGGGACATCCCCTTCTCGGAAAGGATGTGGGTGAGGGGCTGGGCCTGGGGAGGACAGGGATCATCATCGGAGATGATCTTGCCGGCTCCATCGAGCGGGGGGATGTCGTCATCGATTTTACTTCCCACGAGGTCTCTGCGGGGCACCTGGAGATCGCGGCGGAAAAGGGGAAGGCCATCGTGATCGGCAGCACCGGCTTCACTTCGGCCGAGATGAAACGGGCCCGGGAACTGGCCGGTTCTGTTCGGTGCGTCCTTGCCCCCAACATGAGCGTCGGCGTCAATGTCCTCCTCAAGGTTCTCGCCGACGTTGCCGGCATTCTTGGCGATGATTATGATGTGGAGATAGTGGAGGCTCACCACCATATGAAGAAGGACGCCCCGAGCGGCACGGCCATAAAGATGGCGCAGGTCATTGCAGAGCGCCTCGGTCGGGATCTCGACAAGGTCGGCGTCTACAACCGGAAGGGGATTATCGGCGAACGGACGAAGCGGGAAATAGGAATCCAGACCCTCCGGGCCGGGGATATCGTCGGGGAACATACAGTGATCTTCGGCGGGATGGGGGAGAGGCTGGAATTGATCCACCGGGCCCACAGCCGGGACAATTTTGCCCGCGGGGCGATCCGGGCGGCCTTCTGGGTCGTCGGTCGGGAAAACGGCATCTACGATATGCAGGATGTCCTCGGCCTGAAGACTGCTTAGGGAGACAAGGATGGGGTTTCTGGGTCCGTCAGGCGGGGAGATCCGGGGGATCATCGCCTTCATCGGTATCGGTTCCAATTTGGGAAAGCCTGTCGACAATTGTCAGGAGGCCGCAGAAAAAATCGCGGCGCTTCCGGGAATCAGGTTCCTCCGCCGTTCATCCCTCTATAGGACGGAGCCCCTGGGTCCTCAGGACCAGGCTTGGTTCATAAACACCGTCGTGGAGATACGAACAGTCCTCTCACCCCGGCCGCTTTTTGGGGCGTTGAAGGAGATCGAACGGCGGATGGGCCGGAGCGAAGGGGCGAAGTGGGGGCCGCGGATCATAGATCTGGATATCCTCCTCTACGGTCAGGAGGTCATTCAGGAGGAGGGGCTGGTCATCCCCCACCCGGAACTCCACCGGCGCCGTTTTGTCCTGGCGCCTCTATTGGAACTGGCCTCATATTTGATCCATCCCGTCTTCGGCATCTCCGTCCGCGGTCTTATGGATCGTCTGACCGATACTGGTCGTGTGGAACTTTACGATTCGGCAGAGACCGGAGGGTGAACAAACGGCCGCGGTACGGCTGCCGTCATCGGAGAAATCGTTTGGGGTAAAGTACGAAAGATGATAATAAGACTGATCATCGGCATCATTGTGATTTATCTCCTCTACACACTACTCCGGAAAGGATTTTCCGCAACGGGGAGAACGCTTGGCGCCACTGGTCCGAAACCACCCGTTGCCGGCGAGGATCTGATAGAGGATCCCCTTTGCCACACCTATGTTCCCGTGAGCCATGCCTGCCGGGCGTCGATCGAAGGAAAGACAGTATATTTCTGCAGTCAAAAATGTCTTGAACAATACAAAAAGCAAAAAAAAGAAGGTTAAGCTGGAGACGTAATGATTTTTTTTCCGGATACAGCCAATAGCGATGAAATCCGGGAGGAGATGAGCCCGGTGATGGTCGGCGGGGTGTGGAGGCGTTTAGCAACGACCGGGAGAAGGTCCCTGAAGAAAATGAGGGGACAGTGGGGAGATCCTCCGCTATGATCGATTTTCTGAAGCGGTCGTTTGATCGGTTGCCCATCGCGCCGGAGAAGAGGGAGGTCTTCAATCTTCCCAATACCATTTCTATGCTCCGGATCGGAGTCATCCCTGTACTCTTCTTTCTCCTTCTCTCCCCGGGGAAGATAATGAGCCTCGTCATCGCAATCCTTTTCATTGCAGCGGCGCTGACCGACCTCCTGGACGGCTACATCGCCCGGAAATATCAGATCGTCACGACGATGGGGAAGTTTCTCGATCCGATTGCCGACAAGCTGATCGTCAATACGGCGATGATCATGATGATCCCGATCAGCCGCATCCCCGCCTGGATCGTGGCCGTCATCGTCATCCGCGATTTCGCCGTGGACGGCATCCGCAACATCGCCTCGTCCAACGGGATAGTCATTCAGGCAAGCCCGCTGGGGAAGCGCAAGACGCTCTGCCAGATCTTCGCTGTTTCCGCCCTGATGATCCATTATCCGTTCATCGGCGCCGATGCCCATGTCGTCGGCACGGTGATCCTCTACATCGCCCTGATTCTGACGGTCGTCTCCGGAACCGAGTACTTCGTCAAGTTCTACAGGACAAGCATACAGAAGAACTGAGTTCGCCAATATCGTTCTCGCGCAAAAGGGGGGGTTCATGATGATCGATCTTGACACGATTCGCTATCCGGCCTTCGGTAGGCCGGAGATTTGCCGCGGGCGCTGACCACAACGATATCTTCTTCCAGTGAAGAAAGGCATATCTAGATGCCATTGGAAAGTTTATGGAAATGGCGGCTTTGCGGCTATAGGGATGGGGGCGGGAAGAGGGAAGTTTTTTATTGACAAACGGATTTTATTTGTTATAGTCACGCCCCATCACCTCATGAGCGGGCGTAACTCAGCGGTAGAGTGCCACCTTGCCAAGGTGGACGTCGACGGTTCAAATCCGTTCGCCCGCTCCATTTAAAATCCATCCGGCGGCATAGCCAAGTGGCTAAGGCAGCGGTCTGCAAAACCGTTATTCCCCGGTTCAAGTCCGGGTGCCGCCTCCAGTCATGAAAGGGGGCAGCGATCTTGAGCTTGCCCCTTTTCTGCTGGTCTCGGTTGCATCCTCCTTATATTTCCCCGGTGAAACAGGGGAGTTTTGCCGGCTCAGCTTCAGGAATGTGATCTTTCCGGGTTCTTTAGAGAAAGGCGGATATGAAGATTCATGTGAAAAAGGGCGATCTCGCAGAGAGCGCGACGGAAGCGGCCCTCGTGGCCCATTTCGAGGGCGAACCCAGACTTGACGGCGCAGCAGCCAGGCTGGATAAAATGAGCGGCGGTTTCATCGGAGATGTCATCGAACAGGGTGATTTTACAGGCCGGCTGTATCAGATCCTGGTGATCTATTCCCGGGGGAGCGTCCCGGCTAAACGGATGGTGGTCGTGGGCCTCGGGAAGAGGTCGGACCTTACGCTCGAAAGATTGCGGGGGGCCTTTTCCAAGGCGGCGCAGCACATAAGATCCCTGAACATCGGCGAGTTCGCCACATCCCTCGATTTAGGGAGCGTCGCTCTGTCGGTCGATCGTATTGCCGAGGCTGTTGTGGAGGGGGTAAGGCTCGGCCTCTATCAGTTTACGCCCTTCAAGACCGCCGATCGCGGACAGATTCGAGAGATCGCGAATTTCACCATCCTCGATACGGAAAATGGCGCCTTGAAGATCATCAAGACCGCGGTGAAAACGGCCGGGATCATCGCCGACGCGGTCTCCTTTGCGCGGGACATCGTTTCGGCGCCGGCGAACGAGATGACGCCTGCCGATCTCGCGAATGAAGCGAGACAGATCGCCAGGAGGGAGAAGATCAAGTGCCGGGTTCTCGATAAACGAGAGATGAGAAGACTCGGGATGAACGCCTTGCTCGGCGTGGCAGGAGGCAGTAACGAACCGCCGCAGATGATCGTCCTGGAATATCGAGGGGGAGAAAAGGCCGGTCCTGTTGTCGCACTGGTCGGCAAAGGGCTCACCTTCGACAGTGGCGGCATCTCCATCAAGCCGTCTGAGAAGATGGACCTGATGAAGGATGATATGGCGGGCGGGGCGGCGGTCATTGCCGCAGTGCAGGCCGCATCCCAACTCGCCATGCCGGTGAATCTCGTCGGCCTCATCCCGGCGGCGGAAAACCTGCCG
>MICJ01000003.1:6736-30229 GCA_001830835.1 Syntrophobacterales bacterium GWC2_56_13
AACCCGCGGCGATCATCGATCTGGCTACGCTTACGGGAGCCTGTGTCGTGGCTCTGGGCGAAAACGTGATCGGCATGATGGGGACGGATGAAAAGCTCAAGGGCAAGATCCGTGAGGCCGCCGATCTTACCGGAGAAAGGGTATGGGAGCTGCCGCTTTGGGAAGAGTATCATGAACTGATCAAAGGCGAGGCGGCGGATTACAGGAATTCCGGTGGGAAAGCCGGCGGGGCGATCACTGCGGCAGCTTTTCTGAGTAAATTCACCGGAGGTTATCCCTGGGTCCATCTGGATATCGCCGGCCCGGCCTGGCTGATGAAGGAAAAACCTTACATTCCCAAGGGCGCCTCGGGGGTGGGGGTCCGCCTCCTGGTGCAGTTTCTCCGGAACTGGAATAGGGATCGGAAGGGCGCCCGATGGGCCGATCAAGAACTGTCCTTCCGAAGAAAGGAGTGATAGAAATATTCACCAGATGAAAAATAACTTGCTTTTTTAAAAAAGAGATGTTAGTGGGACTCATCCGCCCGGTGGATGTTTCTTGTGTCTGGGACCTGATTTGAAGACTTAGATTGGCGGGACAGGAAAGAGTTGGGTGTTCATATTTTGCAGGATAGTCAAGCCACGCCGGCTCAGGACTTGGTTCTGAGAAGGGGTGGTTTTTTTATGGCTGCAGGATGCGAAACCCGCTTGGGTAAATCTTAGGAAAGGGGGGGGTAAAGCTTTGGCAGAAGGTAAGGTAAAGTGGTTTAATGAGAAAAAGGGGTTCGGCTTTATCGAGAATGATGAAGGCGGAGATGTTTTCGTTCATTTCAGCGCCATTCAGGGCGAAGGCTTCAAGACACTATACGAGGGTCAGAGAATTCGCTTTGATGTCGAACAAGGCAAGAAGGGACCTGCCGCAGTAAACGTACAGCCCTTGTAAGGAAAATGTGTTCAGCAGCGGATGCCCCGGTTGCCGATGGCGACCGGGGCATTTTATTTTTCTCTAAACTATTGTAACATAGGCAAATAAGTGGTTTTATAAACACTCTTTTGCAGACCATTTCAAGAAAAGTTCCGGGAATGATCAGAGAATCTTATGATGGAAGAAGGCGTGATCCGGAGGTTCGGGGAAATCGGTAACCTGCTTGTTGTTCTGGGGCCTACGGCCTCAGGGAAGACGGATCTTGCCATCCGTTTGGCAAGGCGGATCGGCGGTGAGGTCATCTCTGCCGATTCCCGTCAGGTCTATATAGGAATGGATCTGGGGACGGGGAAAGATCTTTCCGCATACGGACGGGGTGGGTCTGTTGTCCCCTGTCACCTGATCGACATCATAGAGCCGACTGAGGAATTCTGTGTCTTTGACTTTCAGGACCGCTTTTACCGTTGTTTCCAGGAAATCTCAGCGCGGGGGAATGTCCCGATCCTGACGGGAGGATCGGGTCTCTATCTGGATGCGGTCATCAGGGGGTACCGCATGCCGGCGGTTCCAGAAAATCAAAGGCTCCGTGAGGAACTGGCCTGGGAGGAGATGCCGTTTCTCCGCCGCCGTTTCCTGACACTCTGCCCCTACGCCCACAATACTACCGACCTTCTGGAGAAAAAAAGGCTCATCCGGGCAATCGAAATTGCCGAGTTCGAGCAGAATCAGCCCCGGGAGACAGAACCGCCTGTAAAGATCGCTCCCCTTGTCATCGGAATCCGCTGCGAGAGAGAAGAGCTGCGCCGGAAGATTACAGCCCGTCTGCAATCCAGGCTGGAGGCCGGGATGATCGAGGAGGTGCAGCAGCTCCATGAAAGGGGCATCGGATGGGAAAGAATCGATTCCTACGGTCTGGAATACCGATATATCGCTCTGCACCTCCAGGGGAGAATGAGCCGTGAGGGGATGTTTCAGACATTGAATATGCGCATTCGCCAGTTTGCCAAGCGGCAGGAAACCTGGTTCAGGCGCATGGAGAGAAACGGCGTTCTGATCCACTGGATCGACGGCGCCGATGATGATGCCGCCATGGACCTGATCGCCCGAAGGACGGCATGAATCTCTCGCCACGAACACAAAAATACCTGCATACTTATGGGGTATCTCCGGTTCGCCCCCTCCTGACGGCGTCGGTCGACGGGGTGGAGCGGGCGGTCGTTATCCCGGCCCTGGCAGAAAGCTCGTCTCTTTTCCGGACGCTGGCCAGTATCGCCGGGAATTCCCCTCGCGAGCTCCGACGCACCCTTGTCATCTGCGTCGTGAACAACCACCGTCCGCATCTTGCCGCGGAAGCGGATATCCTTGACAACCGCGAGATGCTGAATATTTTTAACGCGCTCGTCCCCGGGCGTCCGCCTTCCTTATCCCGCCATACAGGGATGCTGGATGACATCCGGCAGATCGCCCGCAGCGGTCTTCGTCTCGCCTGCATTGACGCTTCTTCCCCCGGTCTGGAAATCCCGGATCGTGACGGGGGCGTGGGGACGGCGAGAAAGATCGGCATGGATGTGGCTCTGAAACTTCTCGACGGCCGGGGAACAGGCGGGGGAGTGATCTGCTGCCTGGATGCCGACACGCTGGTCGATGAGAACTACCTTTCTGCGGTCGGACGCCATTTTGCCGAGACTGGCAATCCGGCGGCCGTGTCGGCCTATGCCCATCAGAAGCCTTCCGATCCAGAAATTCTTCTTGCGATCTGCGGCTATGAGATCTTTCTACGGTCATATGTGATCGGCCTCTCCTTCGCAGGATCGCCTTATGCCTTCCATTCGATCGGATCGACGATGGCCTGTACGGCGGAGAGCTATGTAAGTGTCCGGGGAATGAACCGGCGGGCTGCGGCGGAGGACTTTTATTTCCTCAACAAGCTTTGCAAGATCGGAAAAATAGAAGTGGTCAGAGAAACGACTGTCTTCCCTTCGCCACGGCCGTCGGGTCGGGCGCCCTTCGGAACCGGACGATGGGTGCTCCGGTTCATGACTGGCGGGGGGGATGAGTGCCGACTCTACGATCCCAGGGTTTTCGACATTCTCAGAGAGTGGCTTGCCGGGATGGAGGCCGATCCGGACCGGGATCCGGGAGCGATCCTGGTCGCGGCCGGACGCATTCACTTTCTGTTGGAGGAGTATCTCCGGATGAGCCGTTTTGACAGGAACTGGCGGGTCATAAGGAGAAACTGTAGCAATCCCGCCTACCTCCGGCGTCAATTCCATGTCTGGTTCGACGGATTGAAGACCCTGAGGCTGATTCACCATCTCAGCCGCTCTGCCTTTCCCCCGGTCCCCCTATTCGACGGCCTGAAGGGGCTTCTCGACCGGGCGGGCGGGTCCATCCCGATCCCCCCTAATTCCCCGGAGGGAACCTTGGAGTTGGACCTCCAGTTCCGGATATTGGAAGAACTGCGCTATCAGTTTCCCTGTTCCTGAAGTGGGTTCTTGACGTCTGCATCTCTTTTGAATATACTCCGGCGTCCGTTTGTTCTGCTTGCCCTGCCGCCGTGGTCGACAAGCCGAATAAGCTACGGAATATATGGGGGTATTACGACTTCAATGACCGGGGAGGAATGATCGTGAGTAAAAAAAAGGGACAATTTCTTTTTATCATAACAGCCTTTTTCTTCATCTTCATTATCGCAGCGGGGTGCAGCTCAAAGGAGGAGAAGGCGGCAAATACAGCAAAAGCTGCTACGGCGCCGAGTCAAGAGAACGCCGCAGCGCCGGGAGTGAGTGCGCCTCCCGATAAGGCGTCCGTGCCCGCAAAGGGTGCCGATGCTGCGGGGGTTGCGGTGGAAGTCGAAGGGAGCAAGCTGACGCAGGGAGAGCTTGAAGCGGAAATGCAGGGGAAAATGGCGCTGATCAAGGACCAGATTCCGGCCGAGAGTATCGAAAATACCAGGGCAGAGATGCGGAAAGGACTGATCGATGGATTCATTGCCCGCACCCTTCTGAACAGGGAAATCAGCAACAGGAAAATAACCGTTACCGAAAAAGAGATAGCGGATGTCATAGCGGAGATCAAGTCCCAACTGCCTGCCGGAGTGACGATGGACGAGCTGTTGAAGAAAAACAAAATCGATGCCGCCAAGATGCGCGAAGAGATTGGGTTGAATATTCGGATCAACAAGCTGATAATGAAGGAGCTGGGGGGGAAGGGCAAGCCGACAAATAAGGAAATGGCTGAATTTTATAAGAAGAATCGGGATAAATTTACGAAGCCCGAGTCGGTTCATGCCCGTCATATTCTTGTGGCCAAGGCGCCGGAAGATACTGAAAAGATCAAGGCGGATAAAAAAACGAAGGCGGAAGAACTGAGAAAACAGCTTATAGCGGGCGCTGATTTTGCGGATATGGCTGCAAAGAATTCCGACGACCCTAACAAACAGAGCGGCGGCGATCTCGGTTTCTTTTCCCGCGGACAGATGGTGAAACCATTCGAGGATGCGGCGTTTTCTCAGAAAAACAGTGAGATCGGGCCCGTGGTGGAAACAGATTTCGGCTTTCATATCATTCAAATTCTCGAACATCGGAGCGAGCAGATCATAAAACTGGAGGGGGAGACAAAGAAACGGATCGGCGCCTTCCTCGAACAGCAGAAAAAACAGGCGGCTTTTGACGAGTTGGTGAAGAAGCTGAAAAAAGGCGCGAATATCGTCGTCTACGGAAAGTGAACGGGGGCGCAGGATGAGAAGCCGCGATGCAGGAAAAATCTGCGATCGCCTCTGGTATCTCGGGCGGGAGGAATCAGGAATCTATCTCTTGGAGGGAGATAGGTGTTCCCTGATTATCAGCGGGGGATTGAGCTACCTGGCGCCAGTCGTCCTGAGCCAGTTGAACGCCTTCGGGATCGATGAAAAGAAGATCGAAAAATTGCTGATCCTCCATGCCCATTTCGATCATGTGGGGCTTGTCCCCCTCTTCAAACGCCGCAATCCGGAGATCGATGTCTACGCCTCGGCCAGGGCGTGGGAAATCCTCAACATGCCGAAGGGAATAGAGACGGTCAACGCCTTCAGCCGTCGGGTTGCGGACAGAATGGGTTTGACCGGGTGTCTGACCGGACAGGACGTGGAGTGGCGTAATGACATAACCGGCAGGGTGGTTTCCGAAGGGGCGGAAATAGATTTAGGGGGCATATCGGTTCAGATCCTGGAAACCCCCGGTCACTCCTCCTGCTCCATTTCAGCTTATGTTCGTGAAATCAATGCCCTCTTTCCATCAGACGGAGGCGGAATCCCTTACGCGGAGATGATCATTCCCTCCGGAAATTCCAATTTCACGCAGCATCAGGAGAGTCTGGAGAAGCTGAAACCGCTCAAAGTCGATATTTTGTGCGCCGATCATTACGGGTATGTGACAGGGCGGGAGGCGGAAGGGTACATCTGCCGAAGCATCGCTGCGGCCAGAGAGAACCGGATCCAGATCGAAGCGCTCTATCGGCGCACTGGCTCCATCGATGAAACCGTAACGGAGCTGGTGGAGGAGGTTTACAGACAACAACCAGGCTATTTCCTCTCGCCGGAGATCTCTGCCGGGATCTGCCGGCAAACGGTCCGTCATATAGCCGGGGCGCTGGAAGAATCGTCCTGAGGACCGCGTTTTACCATCAAAAAATATGCTGAGGACTACGGATGTAAGCCCGTTATAAATCACGCAAAACCATAAGGAATGGCGGGATGCATGGAATCGGTTGAGCTGATGGTATTCGATCTGGATGGAACCCTCGTGCGGTCGGAAAAGGACTTGGCCGCTGCTGTAAACCATACGTTGCAAACTCTCGGATTGCCCGTGATTGCGTCTGAGACGATCCGGGGGTTAATCGGCGACGGTGTACAGATGCTGGTTCGCAGAGCCCTTGGTCCCCATGCGGAAGAACGTCTGGATCAGGGGATGGCGATATTCTCGGCCCACTATATGGAGCATCTGCTCGATCACACGACACTCTATCCGGATGTACTGGACATGCTCGACCACTTTGACTATAAACGTAAGGTCGTCTTAACCAACAAAACGCAGCAATATGCCATGAAGATTGCGGAAGGACTGGGGATCGCCTCCCGTTTCCTGGAGATCATCGGCGGGGGCAGCACCCCTTATGCGAAGCCTGATCCTAGGCTGCTGCAGTTTGTCATGGAGAAGTGGGAGGCGGCGCCGGAGCGGACGGTGGTGATCGGCGACGGTATCAACGATATCCTCGTGGCCCGGCAGGCAGGGGCGTTAAGCTGCTCTTTTCTGGGCGGCCTCACGCAGAGGGACAAGCTTCTTTCCCTCGCCCCCGACAGGAGCTGTGAGGCGCTGGCGGAGCTGAAGACACTTTTTGCTTGAGGCGATTTCAACGGATATGCTCAATGAGGTAAGGAAAACCGTCGAGAAGTACGCCATGCTGACGCGGGACGAGCACCTCCTCGTTGCGGTCTCGGGCGGTCCCGACTCGGTGGCCCTCCTGCGGGTGCTTCTTCTCCTCTCCGCCGAATATCGGCTGCGCCTGACGGCTGCGCACCTCAATCATGGCCTCCGGGGAGCCGAAGCGGGGCAGGAGGAGGATTTTATCTGCAGCCTTTCCGCAGGGATGGGGATTGCGTGTATCTGCAAAACGGTTGACATCCGCCTTTTGCAAAAGGGTAAGGGACATTCGCTGGAGGAGGTCGGGCGGGAGGAACGGTATCGGTTTCTGAAAGACGCGGCGGAAAAATGCGGCGCCCGGAAGATTGCCACCGGGCATCACCGCAACGATCAGGCGGAAACCGTCCTGATCAACCTGATCCGGGGAAGCGGTCCTGAAGGCCTGAAGGGGATTGTGCCGGTGAGAGAGGGTAGGATCATCCGCCCCCTTCTGCACGTGGGGAGAGGAGATATCCTGAAATTTCTTAAGCGCGAAGGGCTGACGTACATGACGGACACCTCCAATCTGAACCCAGTTTTCCTGCGCAACAGAATCAGAAATGAGCTGATTCCGGAATTGACTAAAAGCTACAATCCCCGGATGGTTGCGGGACTCTGTCATGCCGCGGAGATCACCCGCCGGGAGGATGATTATCTGCGGGACGTTGTCCGGCAGACTCTTGATCGTTGGGGCCTTGTTCCTGGGGCAGGGGATCTCTTTCTGCCCCTGACGGAATTTCTGACTTTGCATGAAGCCCTGCAGGGACGGATCATCAAGTATCTGCTGAAGGCCGCCACCCCATCGGGAAGCGGTATCGGTTATCGCCACATCGAGGCGGTTCTGGAGCTTTGCCGCCATCCGCAATGCCGCCCCATTTCTCTGGATCTTCCCTTCCGGATCGGCGTGGAGAAGCAGCAGAACACCCTCAGGATCAGAAAGGGAAGCGGCCGGGAAAGGAGAGGCGCCGGGCGGGAAACACCGCCGGAGTATGAATACCGCGTGGAGATTCCAGGGAAAGTTTATCTGCGCGAGACAGGCGTGACCGTCCGTTTCGAATTTGTTGAAAAACCTGATGTTCATGCCATAAAGGAGTTGCCGCAAGCCGCTTTCATGGATTACGATCGCATCACTCCCCCCCTGATCTTGAGGAACGTGAGGCCGGGAGACAGGATAGAGCCGCTGGGGATGGGCGGAGTGAAAAAGTTAAAATCCTATTTCATCGACCGGAAGATTCCCCTTCGTTGCCGGTGGAAGATCCCGCTGCTTGTCGATGCCCGCTCGGTGATCTGGATTGCCGGCGAAAGGATCAGTGAACGGGTGAAGGTGGCCCTGGAGACTAAAATGGTATTGAAAGCAGAAATGGTTTGAAATAGACGTACCGATATTATAAGAGAAAAAAATCAGCGAGATGGAATTTCGGTCGTCCAAAAAGGCGGCTGACCTTCATCTTTTAAATTAAAGGAGAAAACAGATTGAATCCCCTGCAGAAGAACATTGCGCTGTGGCTCGTCATCAGCCTCGTGTTTGTGATGATCTACCACCTTTTTAATCAGCCCAAGATCGCTCAGACGGATATCATCTACAGCGACTTTTTGAGCTACGTGGATAAGACTCAGGTCACCGAGGTGACGATCCAGGGAGACAATATCTCTGGAAGACTGACAAGCGGAATGGCCTTCAAAACCTATGCTCCCAAAGATGCGGGTGTCGTCGCCCTCCTGAAGGAAAAGGGGGTCCGCATCTCCGCCAAACCGGTGGATGATTCACCCTGGTATATGACCATCCTGGTTTCCTGGCTTCCCATGTTGCTTTTGGTCGGTGTCTGGATCTTTTTCATGAGGCAGATGCAGGGCGGTGGCGGCAAGGCCATGGCCTTCGGAAAAAGCAGAGCGCGCCTGGTAACGGATAAATCGAAAAAAGTCACCTTCGCCGATGTGGCCGGCATCGAAGAGGCCAAAGCCGAACTTCAGGAGGTTATCGACTTTCTCCGTGATCCCAAGAAATACACCAAACTGGGGGGAAGAATTCCCAAGGGATTGCTCCTCGTGGGGCAGCCCGGCACCGGAAAGACTCTACTTGCAAGGGCGATCGCCGGTGAGGCGGATGTTCCTTTTCTCAGCATCAGCGGTTCCGATTTTGTCGAGATGTTCGTTGGGGTCGGCGCGTCGCGGGTCCGGGATCTATTCAACCAGGGCAAGAAGAACGCCCCCTGTATCATCTTCATCGATGAGATCGATGCGGTGGGACGTCACCGGGGCGCAGGTCTGGGAGGGGGCCACGACGAGAGAGAGCAGACGCTCAACCAGCTCCTCGTTGAAATGGACGGTTTTGAATCCAATGAAGGAGTAATCCTGGTTTCGGCGACAAACCGTCCTGATGTCCTCGACCCCGCACTGCTTCGGCCCGGTCGTTTCGACCGGCAGGTCGTCGTGCCGCTGCCCGATGTCAAGGGGAGAGAAAAGATCTTCGAGGTTCACGCCCGCAAGACTCCCCTGGGAGACGATGTCGATTTCGCCGTCATTGCCCGCGGGACGCCCGGTTTTTCAGGCGCCGACATCGAGAATCTTGTCAACGAGTCGGTCCTCTATGCCGCCCGGTTCGACAAGGAAAAGGTGACCATGAGCGACTTTGAGTATGCCAAGGACAAGGTTCTCATGGGAACGGAACGGAAAAGCATGGTGATCAGCGATGCCGAGAAGAAAAACACGGCCTATCATGAATCGGGGCATGCCCTGGTAGCCAGGATGCTGCCCGGAACCGATCCGATCCACAAAGTGACCATCATTCCGCGGGGCCACGCCCTGGGGGTGACGCAACAGTTGCCGGTAGACGAAAAGCACACCTATCCGCGGGAATATCTCATGAATAATATCGTGATCCTGCTGGGAGGACGTGCGGCGGAGGAACTGGTCCTGAAGGACTTCACCACCGGCGCCGGTAATGATATCGAACGCGCTACCAATCTT
Organism: Syntrophobacterales bacterium GWC2_56_13; assembly: GCA_001830835.1. Lineage (GTDB taxonomy): Bacteria > Desulfobacterota > Syntrophia > Syntrophales > UBA5619 > JAKAFS01. The sequence goes on from MICJ01000003.1 coordinate 16,045, forward strand.
GCCCGGAAAATGGTCTGCGAATGGGGCATGAGCGATGAAATGGGCCCCCTGAGCTACGGGAAGAAGGACGAGCAGATCTTCCTTGGACGAGAATTTGCCACCCACAAGGATTACAGCGAGGATACCGCCCGGAAGATCGACAGGGAAGTCTCTCATATCGTGATGAAATGCTACGAAAACGCCAAGAAGATCCTGTCTGATCGCATTCATATCCTCAACAGAATCGCTTCGGAACTGCTGGAGAAGGAGGTCCTGAACGGACTGGAACTGGATGAGATCATCGGAACAGGAAATTTGCAGGACGTTCTGAATCCGGTTCCGGAAGGATAAGCCAAAGAGGCCTGTCCGGGTCACTGCCGACAATCCCGAGTTTATAAAATCCTTCCGCTAAAAGCCCCGTCCTGTGGACGGGGATGAATGCGGAGGGGTAAGGGGGGAAGTCCCTCACAGGCCGCTGAAGATGCACTGCCCTCGGGACGGGCGCTCAGGAAAAAAATGCGGGTATGGAAGAATTAAGGGCGCGACATCTACATTTAACCACTCAGAAAGAGGCATTGGATATCCTGAAGGGGTTGGAGGCGGACCCCCACGGCATTCAGGCGATGCTTCCGAAGATGATCCATATGAACATCATCCTTGAGGGGCTGGAATGCAGGGTGGCTAATATCATCAAGCAGGAAATGCTCTCCCTCGGAGGGGATGCGGCTGTGGCCCGCGGGGCAGTCGCGTGCAGCATCGCCCGGACGGACGTCATCCTGATGGGGACGCTCAAACAGATGCAACGTTTCGTCGAAAAGGTCGCCGCTCAGCCCTTCGGTTTGAGTAGGATATCCGACCGGATCCGCTTGATCTTGAAAAATCTCTTATTGGAGTCGCTGGCCGTCCGAACGTCCAGAAGGAATCTTCAACTTGGAGAGCGTACACTGATCATGGGGATCCTTAACGTGACGCCCGATTCCTTTTCGGATGGAGGCAGGTTTGCATCATCGGAAATGGCCGTGGAAGAGGGGATTCGGATGGTAGAGGGGGGGGCGGATATCCTCGATATCGGCGGCGAGTCAACCCGTCCCGGATCGGATTCCGTGGAGGTGAAAGAGGAGCTCAAAAGGGTGATCCCCGTGATCCGGGAACTTGCCGGGAGGATCGATATCCCGCTGTCGATCGATACCATGAAGGCGGCCGTGGCGCGCGAGGCTTTGGCGGAAGGGGCGGAGATCGTCAATGACGTCAGTTCGATGGATTTCGACAATTCCATGGCAAAGGTCGTAGCCGATGCAAGGGCCGCCCTCATCCTCATGCACATGCGGGGTAAGCCGAAGGAGATGCAGCAGGGGGACCTGACATACCGATCCCTGCGCGGCGACATCATCGCTTTCCTGCAAAAGCGCATCGAAAAAGCGGGGGAGATCGGCATCGATCCGGAACAGATCATGGTCGATCCGGGGCTGGGATTCGGCAAGACAGCTCTGGACAATATGCGGTTGATCCGCTATCTCGGCGAATTCAAAGTGCTGGGGAGGCCGATCGTGACGGGGGCGTCCCGGAAATCATTTATCGGCACGGTCACGGGAGGGACCCCTCGGGAACGGATCGAAGGAACGGCGGCGGCGGTCACAGCGGCCATCATGAACGGGAGCCGGGTCATCCGGGTTCATGACGTTAAGACAATGAAGAAGGTAGCGGCTATGGCGGATGCCTTGATCAGGGCATAAGCTGATCGTCGGCGAGGGCAGCCCGTTGATAGGCGGGAAGGGAAACCCCTCCTGAAATTCTGCGGTAAAAAAATAAGACAAAAGTCTTGCTTGTTGGGCAGTGAAAAGGCGGGTTCAGACAGAGGTGGCCGGAGATCGATCATCATTAGTCCTGATTTCAGAAGGTCCTACGGAGACCTTCCGGATCGGGAAGATTCTGGGCAGAGGACTGAAGGGTGGGGATCTGGTTGCTCTGACCGGAGAGCTCGGGGCCGGCAAGACCTGCCTGACCCAGGGGATTGCCAGTGGCCTCGGCGTTCCCGGCAGTTATACGGTAACCTCCCCGACGTTTACCCTCGTCAACGAGTATCCCGGAAGGGAAGCCGCCCTCTATCACCTGGATGTCTATCGCCTGACAGGTTCAGCAGACCTTCACGAGATGGGGTATGAAGAATACCTTCTCGGCAGCGGCGTACTGGTCATTGAATGGGCGGAGAAGATCCGGGATGCCATTCCGGACGAAGCTCTTTTCATCGTTATTTCCTGGCTGGATGAGAATGTGAGAAAAATAGAGTTTTCCGCTTGCCCGGAGAGAATCGGTTTCTGGGAACGGACCTTCAAAGAAGGAGGATTTGAATAGATGTCTCTTGTGGTTCAGAAGTATGGCGGTACATCGGTTGCCAATATCGACAAGATTGCGAGCGTGGCCAGGAAGGTAATCCGGACGAGGGAAGCGGGAAATGATGTGGTGGTTGTACTGTCGGCCATGGCCGGGGAGACGGATCGCTTGATCAATATGGCACAGAAGGCGGCGGACGAACCTGATGCGAGAGAGTACGACTCCCTTATTTCTACGGGCGAGCAGGTGACCGTGACGCTCCTGGCGATCATGCTCAACGGCATGGGCTGCCCTGCTAAATCCTTCCTCGGTTTTCAGGTCAGGGTCCTGACAGATCAGGCCTTCAAGAAGGCCCGGATCCTGCAGGTGGAGACGACCGCCATTCGGGATGAACTCAAGAAGGGGACCGTTGTGGTCGTCGCCGGTTTTCAGGGTGTGGATCGGGAAAACAACGTCACCACCCTGGGCAGAGGGGGATCGGACACCAGTGCCGTGGCTCTGGCAGCCGCGCTGAAGGCCGATGTCTGTGACATCTACTCAGACGTCGACGGGGTGTATACGACTGATCCCAATATCTGCTCCAGAGCGCGGCGGATGGACCGGATCACCTATGACGAAATGCTTGAGATGGCAAGGGCAGGGGCAAAGGTGCTTCAGCCGCGCGCCGTGGAACTCGCCAAGAAATACAATGTGCCCGTGTATGTGAAATCATCATTCACGGATGAAGGGGGAACATTGGTGACCAAGGAGGAGAGAGATATGGAGAAGGAAGTGGTATCCGGCGTAACCTATGATCGGGATCAGGCAAAAATCACGGTGGTTCACGTTCCGGACCGGCCCGGTGTTGCGGCCCGTCTGTTCACGCCTCTTTCTGAACACAATATCGTCGTCGATATGATCATCCAGAATGCGAGCATCGATGGGCATACTGATCTGACCTTTACCGTATCCCGGAAGGATATCAGTGAGGCGACTCGAATCATCTCGGAAGTGCTCAAAGATGTCGACGCGGAAAAGATGGAGGTGGATGACAATGTGGCGAAGGTATCCATCATCGGTGTGGGGATGATCAGCCATTCCGGAGTTGCAGCGAAGATGTTCGCCACTCTTGCAAAGGAAGGGATCAACATCATGATGATCAGCACCTCCGAAATAAAGGTGTCCTGTGTCGTGGAGGCTAAATACACGGAACTGGCGGTCACGGTTCTGCACGATGCCTTCGGGTTGGAAAAGGAATCATAGATGCTGATCAGCGAGGGACAGCGCCTGGGCGCCCTGGTCGTTCTGATCGCCTCCCTGGCCCTCTATGGAGGTCAACTTCTGAACGCCGGACGTGCGGTTCGAGAATCGCCTCTGCCGTGGGGAAACCAAGGCCCGGGTGTGATTGCGGTGGAGGTTGTCGGCGGCAGGGGGGCGGATGGGATCTATTTCTTTCCGGATGGGAGAGCCATTCCGGAAATCCTCAAAGTCGCGGGGGTGGAGGAAAGGTTGGATCAGGTAGACATTCCAGGCGCCGTGGTTTCTAATGACTCTACCATCTCCATCTCTGCAGAGGGAGGTGTGCTTAAAATCAGGGATCTGGCCGCCCCCAAGAGGCTTGCCCTGGGTCTGCCGGTTGACCTCAACAGCGTTTCGGAGGAGGAGCTTTTGCTGATACCCGGCATCGGCGTAAAGCTCGCGGCTCAAGTTGTGCAACTGAGGCAGGAACGAGGAAGATTTGAAGAGATTTCGGATCTTACGGCTGTCCGGGGAATAAAGGAAAAAAGATTGAACGATCTCAAAAAATATCTGACGGTAAAATCTACCCCCTGATCCCTGTAAATCTCCGCCGCCAAGGCGGAAACACCCGGCTAAAAAATATGGTTTGCATTGCGCCCCCTATCCCTTCCAGAAGGCGGTGCTTTAGGGACGCGCTCCCGGTCAGGGGGTCCGGTTTCCACCGCTGTACCTGTTGAAATAGTCCAGGACCCGTTTTACATAGACCTGTGTCTCCTGATAGGGGGGGATGTGGTTGTTGTAGCGAATTACAGAATTTTCGCCGGCGTTGTATGCGGCCAGCACCAGGGGAAGATTGCCGTTGAACAGATTCATAAGATAGCGCAGGTAGCGGACGCCTCCATCGATATTTTTTTCGGGATGGAAGGAATCCTGGACTTGCAGCGTGGCCGCCGTGGCCGGCATGAGTTGCATCAACCCCCGGGCGCCGACGGGTGAAACAGCCCGGTGATTGAAGTTCGATTCCGCCTTGATGATGGCTTTTACCAGGGCGGAATCGACATGATATTTCTCGGCGGTCCTGGTAATCAGATCGTCATAGCGGGTTATATCGCCCCCCAGTTGAAAGATAACCCGTTTCTCCTTCATAACGAGGATGTAAGGAACATCGGGTTCCGTGGGGACATTGGTAAGGTGGATGACCCCCTCCGCGTCCACATATTTATATATATCCGCCTTGCATTCCGAAGCAGTAGGGATGATAAAGATCAGAAGAAAAAGAAGCGGGAAAATCCGTAAAATTTCTTGAGCGCGAAGGGAGCTGATTTTCCAAGCTCTCAAACTATCGATTACCATCCCTTGAACCATCATATTCCCCCAAAACACAAATGGTATATACCTCACCCGCTTTCTTAATTCAAGGTTATTTATGCTTCATTATCCTTATACTTGACATGACCCGCTGATGGTGGTAAGCAATCACTGAAAGTGAGATGATTCAGGTCGGGGCGTGGCGCAGTCTGGTAGCGTATCTGAATGGGGTTCAGAGGGCCGGTGGTTCAAATCCACTCGCCCCGACCAATAAAAAATGAAAACCGCCGAACAGGCGGTTTTTTAACATATTTCAGAGGCTGATCCGATAATGGATGTTGACAATCGGAGGGGTAAAGCATATAGTGAGTAAGGATTTTACCATGCGAGAGTGGCGGAACTGGTAGACGCACTGGACTTAGAATCCAGCCCGCCTGAGCGGATAGGGGTTCAAGTCCCCTCTCTCGCACCAATCTTAGGATTATACGGATAAAATGTCTTTTGATAAAGGAGTCTATTGCCGTGAGTGACATCAGTGCCGCCGTAAAGATTGAAGATATCAGTTCCGTCAAGAAGAAATTGTCATTTGATATTGCCTGGGCGGATGTGAAAAATGAACTGGACGCGGTTTACCGTCAGGTGAGCAAGACGGCCAAGATAAGAGGTTTCAGGCCGGGAAGGATTCCGAGGGGGATACTGGAAATGCACTACCGGGGACAGGCGGAAGAAGAGACGGTGTCCAAGCTGATAAACAGATACTATTGGGAGACTTTGCAAGAGAAACAGATCCCCGCGGTGACTCGGCCCGAGATCGAACAGAAGGGGATCGAAATGGAAAAGGATTTTGTTTTTTCGGCAACGGTCGAAGTGGAACCAATCATCGAGCCGAAAGACTATCTCGGGCTGGAACTCGAGAGAGAAGAGCCGGTCGTGACAGAAGAGGATCTTGAAACAAGAATGGAGGAGATTCGGCAGCAGTTCGCCACGATGGAAGAGGTCCACGAGGATCGCGGGGTGCTCCCGGGGGATTTCGTAACCCTCGATTTTGAAGGTTTCCTTGCCGGCGAACCGCTTAAAGAGCTGAAGTCCGAGAATTATTTACTGGAGATAGGTTCAAAGGCGTTTGTTCCCGGTTTTGAGGATGAGTTGATCGGCATGAAAAAGGGGGAAACGGACTCTTTCCTGGTCAAATTCCCCGAAATCTATCATGCCCCGCATCTGGCGGGAAAGGATGTCGATTTTACGGTAAGCATCAAAGGGATCCGTATCAAGAAGCTGCCGGAGATTGATGATCAATTTATTAAGAACTTTGAGCGATACGAATCACTGGATGCCCTCAGGACCGATGTGCGGAATAATCTTGAAGAGGAGAAGAGGCGTAAAACAGCTGCGGATTTTGAGAGGCAACTCAGTGAAAAACTTCTGGCGAACAATGACTTTGAGGTCCCAACGTCATATGTGGAGCATCAGATCTATTACATGATGGCCGATACGCAGCAGAGAATGGCTGCCGGCGGTATGGATCCGAAGCGGGCGGCCGATTTCAGCTTTAAACTCCATGATCAGTTCCGTGAAGAGGCGATCAAGATCGTAAAAACAACTCTTCTTCTCAAGAACATCGCCTGGAAGGAGGCCTTGACCGTCGGTGAAGACGAGGTGGAAAAAGAGATCCGGGAGATCGCCGCACAGAGGGCTCAGGATTATGGGACTTTGAAAAAATCTCTTGAAAAGGATGACCTGATCGAAAACATCAGGAGCAAGCTCCTGAGCCGCAAGACCTATGAATTACTGGAGGGAAAAGCCATGATCACTTCAATAAGGAAGGAAAATTCCAAAATCCCGGAGAAAGGAAAATGACCCTTATACCAATGGTGGTGGAACAGGATGGACGGGGAGAGAGAGCCTTTGATATCTATTCAAGGCTCCTGAAGGATCGCATCGTTTTCCTGGGAACGGCTATCGACGATGAAGTGTCTAACCTGGTGATCGCGCAGATGCTCTATCTGGAATCAGAGGATCCTGATAAGGAGATCTTTTTTTATCTGAATACCCCCGGCGGGCATGTCAGCTCAGGCCTTGCGATTTACGATACCATGCAATACATCAAGCCCGCAGTCTCTACAGTCTGCATGGGACAGGCGGCCAGCATGGGCGCGCTTCTGCTGGCGGCGGGCCAGAAGGGGAAAAGGTATGCTCTGCCCCATTCGAGAATCCTGATCCACCAGCCGTTGGGCGGGTTTTCGGGACAGGCAACGGACATCGATATTCAGGCCAGGGAGATTCTGCGGCTGAAGGAGGATCTGAACCAGATCCTGGCCGAACTGACGGGGCAGCCCATGAAAAAAATCACCGCCGACACGGAGCGGGATTATTACATGACTGGTGCGCAAGCCAGGGAATATGGTATAATTGATGAGATCATCGTCAAGAAAATTTGACGGCTTCGCAAAAAGAGTCCAAAATCATGTCACTACCGTGGAAACGGGAGCCCAGAATAACTAACTTCATTCTCTCCTTCGCGGTAATGACAAATTGAGTCGAAATTCGACTTTTTTACGTAAATATCAATTATAGGGGTTTTTACATGGTTAAAAAAGGAAGAGATCAACAAGAAGGACGGGGACTTCTGTTCTGTTCGTTCTGCGGTAAAAACCAGAATGAAGTAAAAAAGCTGGTTGCCGGTCCCACGGCCTATATCTGCGATGAATGCATCGAGCTGTGTCGTTGTATTGTCGAAGAGGAATGTGAAAAACCGGGTACGGATGAGTTCCGCAAGGGAATCCCGGAACCGAAGGCCATCACGAAATTTCTGGATCAGTATGTCATCGGCCAGGAAAGACCTAAGAAAGTCCTGTCCGTTGCCGTCTATAATCATTACCGCCGGTTGTTTTCCCCTGTAGATATGGGGGGAGTCGATATTCAGAAGAGCAATATCCTGCTCATCGGACCGACCGGTTCCGGAAAAACGCTTCTGGCCAAGACGCTGGCAAAGATGCTGAATGTACCCTTCACGATTGCCGATGCGACCACGCTGACGGAGGCAGGCTATGTGGGTGAGGATGTGGAAAATATCATTCTCAGCCTCCTTCAGAATGCTGATTATGATGTGGAAAAGACATCAAAAGGGATTGTTTATATTGACGAAATCGACAAGATCGCAAAAAAATCAGGAAATCCTTCCATCACAAGGGATGTTTCGGGAGAGGGGGTCCAGCAGGCCCTGCTCAAGATTATCGAAGGGACGATGGCCAACATTCCGCCCAAGGGAGGAAGAAAACACCCGCAGCAGGAATTTATCCAGGTAGACACGATGAATATACTGTTCATCTGCGGCGGGGCCTTCAATGATCTTGACGATATCATTGCCCGCCGGATCGGCGTAAACGCGATGGGTTTCGGGGCCGAGATCAGAAGCAAACGGAAAAAGAGGACGGATCAGCTTCTACCCGAAGTCCAGCCGGAGGATCTTCTTAAATACGGCCTGATTCCGGAGTTCATCGGCAGGCTGCCGGTGATCGCGACGCTCAATGAGCTGACGCAGGAAGATCTTATCAAAATACTGGTTGATCCCAAGGATGCCATTATCAGACAGTATCAGAAGCTGTTCGAGTTAGAAGGGGTCAAACTGAAATTTACGGAGAGCGCCCTCCGGGCCGTTGCAAAACTGTCGGCGGAAAGGAAATCGGGGGCGCGCGGGTTACGGGCAATTCTGGAAAATACGATGCTCGAGATCATGTACGATTTGCCGTCGACGAGCGATGTGAAGGAATGCGTGATCAGCGAGGAAGTGGTGCTGAACAAGGAAAAGCCGATCCTCCTATTTGAAAAGAAATCGGAAACCGCTTGAAAAAAAAGCGCAACAGCAGGAAGAAGACATGATGTTTGATCGTGAAAATAAAGGGGAAGTAAATGAGAAAATCATGGACATCCCACTTTTACCTCTCCGGGATGTGGTGGTCTTTCCCCATATGATTGTCCCCCTTTTTGTGGGCCGGGAAAGGTCTATCGCCGCCCTGGAATTTGCCATGAAGGAGGAAAAGGGGATCTTCCTGGTGGCCCAGAAAAGCGCCCAGAAGGATGATCCCGGTGAAGACGACATCCATGCAATAGGAACGGTCGGAATCATCATCCAACTTCTGCGTCTGCCCGATGGTACGGTCAAGGTTCTGGTCGAGGGAAAAATGCGGGGGATCATCCGCGAATATCTCCCCTGTGATAACTTTTTCCTGGTGCGCGCCGAAGAAATGGAAGAACTTGTTGGGCTGGACAGGGTCAAGATAGAGGCCCTGATGAGGAGCATCCGGGACTCCTTTGAAACCTATGCCAAGATGACAAAGAAAGTGCATCTGGAGATGGTGGGGACCATCGCCTCCATCGAGGACCCGTCAAAAATGGCGGACGTAGTCATATCACAGGTCAATGCAAAATTGGAGGACAAGCAGAGAATCCTCGATATCGGCAACGTCTCCGAGAGAATGGAAGCGATCTATGAGCTGATGCTTTCTGAGATCGAAATCCTTCAGGTTGAGGAGAAGATTAAAAGAAGGGTCAAAAAACAGATGGAAAAGACCCAGAAGGACTACTACCTCAACGAACAGATGCGGGCCATCCAGAAGGAAATGGGGGAGAAGGACGATTTCCGAAACGAAATCGTTGAACTGGAAAAAAGGCTGAAACAGAAGAAGCTTTCCGAAGAGGCCCATAAGAAGGTCAAGCAGGAAATCAAAAAGATGCAGATGATGGCCCCGATGTCTGCGGAGGCGACGGTGGTCAGAAATTACATCGACTGGCTGCTCGACATGCCCTGGTCCGAAATGACAGAAAACAGTTATACCCTGAAGGAATCGGAGACCATCCTTGAAGACGATCATTACGGACTGAAGAAGGTCAAGGAGCGGATCATCGAATATCTGGCCGTGCAGACCCTCGTGAAGAAGAACAAAGGGCCGATCCTCTGCCTGGTTGGACCTCCGGGTGTCGGAAAGACCTCGATTGCGAAGTCGGTGGCCCGCGCCACCAACCGGAAATTCGTCCGGCTTTCACTGGGCGGCGTCAGAGACGAGGCCGAAATCAGGGGACACAGGCGAACCTATATCGGCGCCATGCCGGGAAAGATCATCCAGCTTCTCAAAAAGGCCGGCACAAATAACCCCGTGTTCTGCCTTGATGAGGTGGATAAACTGAGCTCAGATTTTCGCGGCGATCCCTCTTCGGCCCTGCTGGAGGTTTTAGATCCTGAGCAGAACTATGCCTTCAACGACAATTACCTGGAAGTCGATTACGATCTATCCGATATCATGTTCATCACCACGGCCAATGTGCTCCAGACGATTCCCGCGCCGCTCCAGGACCGGATGGAGGTCATCCGCCTGGCTGGCTATACGGAGCCGGAAAAACTCAATATCGCCAAGCGCTTCCTCGTGCCCAAGGTGATGGTGGCCAACGGGCTTAAAAAAGACGGTGTTCTTTTTACGGACGGTGCGCTGCTGACGATCATCCGTCAATATACGCGGGAAGCGGGGGTAAGGAATCTGGAGCGGGAAATCGCTTCCATCTGCCGTAAGGTAGCCAAGAAGATTGTGGCGGAGGGTGGAAAAGGCCGAATAAAGATTTCCTCGAAATCTGTTCCGGGCTATTTGAGTGTGCCGAAATTCCGTCATGGGGAAACAGAGGGGCGGGATGAAATCGGTCTCGCGATCGGTCTTGCCTGGACCGAGGTAGGCGGGGAACTCCTGGCGATTGAGGCCTCCATCATGCAGGGAACGGGGAAAATGACCCTGACCGGGAAACTCGGAGATGTGATGCAGGAGTCGGCACAGGCAGCGCTCACGTATGTCCGCGCCCGGGCCGGAAGGTTCGGATTGACGGAAGGTTTCTACAAGGAGACGGATATCCATGTCCATGTGCCGGAGGGCGCCATTCCCAAGGATGGACCTTCAGCTGGAATCACCATGGCCACTTCCATAGCCTCGGCTCTCATTCGGCGTAAGGTCAGAGGCGATCTGGCCATGACGGGAGAGATCACCCTGAGGGGCAGGGTGTTGCCGATCGGCGGCCTTAAAGAGAAGCTACTGGCCGCACATCGGGGGAATATTCGTACAGTCATTATCCCCAAGGACAACGAAAAGGATCTGGCTGATGTCCCTGCCAATATCCTGAAGGACATGGAGATCATCTTCGTGGATCATGTCGATGAGGTCTTGAAGGTTGCGCTTCTGCCCGAGGAAAAAATAGAGGAGAAGGAAAATTCAAAGCAAGATGATATGATGTTGCCCATTATAGACGCCATTATGGAAAAAACTGAAGTTCCTTTGCATGCATTATTTTCTGACAGCCAGGGGAAAACACGGAGGAGAACTTAATTCTTGACAAGGGAGAGCGTTGCTGTTAGAAACCCACGCAGAAAAAAGGGTGATACGGGCGGGTAGCTCAGCTGGGAGAGCGCCACGCTTACACCGTGGAAGTCACAGGTTCAAGTCCTGTTCCGCCTACCAGGAAAATTGGGAAATCCTGAAGGCTGGCCGGTCCGCATCACGAAGAACGGCAGCATCGAATTTCCATAGTGGATAAAAATATTTTTGGGGTCGTAGTTAAGTTGGTTATAACGCCGGCCTGTCACGCCGGAGGCCGTGGGTTCAAGTCCCATCGACCCCGCCAATAACTTAGGGGGTTTACCATCCATGGTCAGCCCCCTTTTCGTTATGATGAATGGGCTGTCCATCCCTGGTCTGAAGGATTACAGAAGGACGGAAACATCAGGATGATAGAAAGTATCCTGGAAGAGGGGGGCAAGATGCTCAAACCTAAATTATTACGGACCCTCTGAGACATTGGCCGCATTGATTCATATGACAGCACATTTAAAAATATCACCCCTTCAGCTGACAATGGCCGTATTATCCGGCCTCCTCCTGTTCCTGTCTTTCCCGAAATTCGGAAGTGGTATCCTGGCCTGGGTCGCACTGATTCCTCTGTTGTACGCCCTGAAGGATACCCGGCCAGCGGAGGGATTTAAAATCGGCTTTCTCACCGGCTTTGTCGCGCATGTCGGCATCCTCTACTGGATCACATATGTTGTTGTGCAATACGGCAATCTTCCCATCTATATGGGGATATTGGCCATGCTGTTCCTCGCCGCATATATGAGTCTTTGTATGGCGTGTTTTGCCATGGGAGTCGCATACTTTCGGCCAAAGGGTGTCTTTCTCTTTCTGTCGGCGCCCCTGCTATGGACGGTACTCGAATTTGCCCGCTCTCATTTCCTGACGGGATTCCCCTGGGAAAATCTGGCCTATTCCCAGTATCTCTACGGTAAAATAATACAACTAACCGATATTACAGGTATTTATGGCATCACGTTCGCGATCGTTCTGATCAATACGGTTCTTTTCGATTTGTTGCTGAGAAAAAGCCGGAAGAGATATCTCCTGACAGAGGCGGTTGCCGCCTGCGTTGTGATCAGCGCGATCTACGGTTATGGGCATTATCGGACCGCTGATGTAAGGGAGTCCTTAAGCAAGGCGCCCGGACTCGACGTGTCGCTAATCCAGGGAAACATCGATCAGAACACCAAATGGAATCCCCAGTACCAGAAGGAGACGTTGGAGATCTACCGCTCGCTTACCCTGGCGGCGGCGCCTGCCGCAGGGGGATTGATCATCTGGCCAGAAACGGCAGCGCCTTTTTACTTTCAGCGCCCGGATCCGCTGCAGGCAGCGGTAATGGATGTTGCCAGAACTTCCGGGGGGGCGCTGCTTTTTGGCAGCCCAAGCTATGCGGAAGATGAAGGACACATCAATTATATGAACAGCGCTTTCCTTCTCCGGCCCGATGGGACCCTAAGCGGCAGATATGATAAGGTTCATCTGGTTCCTTACGGGGAGTACGTGCCGCTGCGGAGATTCTTTCCCTTCATCGGCAAACTCGTGGCCGGAGTGGGGGACTTCAAAGCGGGAAAAGGATTTTATCCCCTCACCATCAATATGCGCCGTCTGGGTGTTCTGATCTGCTATGAGGCGATCTTCCCGGAAGGTGCGAGGGAATACAAGCAGAAAGGAGCAGAGATCCTGGTCAACATAACCAATGATGCCTGGTTCGGGAGAACATCGGCGCCATACCAGCATCTGTCGATGACAGTTTTCCGGGCGATTGAAACCCGCCTTTACCTTGTGCGGGCAGCCAATACCGGGATCAGCTCTATCATCGATCCTACCGGGGAGATCCTGTCCCGGACGGGCATTTTTAAAAGGACCTTTTTGAAGGGCGAGGTAAAAATCATTGACGAAAAGACCTTTTATGCGGCATATGGGGATCTATTCGTTTATCTGTGCGGGATATCCCTGCTTATCATATTTATTATTTCAACAAGGAAAAGGAGAAACAGGAATGTTGGAAGGAATTCATGAAAGACTGACCGATCTAAAAAGAAGAATAGCTCACATGGGAGAGTGTCTTTGACGTCCCGGAAAAGGAGCTGCGTATCCGGGAGCTGGAAAGGGAATCCCTGCGCGAGGGTTTATGGAATGATCCGGAGAAGGCGACCGATATTCTCCGGGAAAAGAGCAGGTTGACAGATATTATTGAAAAATGGAAGAAGCAGAAGAACAATATCGATGATCTGGCGATTCTCACTGAAATGGCCATTGAAGAACAGGATGATCGGGCGCAGCTGGAGATCAGCGGAGAACTGGAAAGACTGCACGCCGCCATCCGGGATGATGAACTGAGGATGATGCTGGGATCCGAGCAGGATTCCATGAACGCCATCATGTCCATTCATGCGGGCGCCGGGGGCACGGAAGCGCAGGATTGGGCGGAAATGCTCCTGAGGATGTATCTGCGCTGGGCGGAAAGAAGGGGTTTCAAAGCGACTATCATCGATGACCTTCCGGGGGACGAAGCCGGGGTAAAAAGTGTGACCTGGACACTGCAAGGCGAATACGCCTACGGCTATGCAAAAGCCGAGATCGGCATCCACCGCCTGGTGAGGATTTCTCCTTTTGATGCCGGAGCCCGCAGGCATACATCCTTTGCCTCTGTTTTCGTGTATCCGGAGGTGGATGACCGGATCGTCGTCGAAATAGATGAGAAGGACCTGCGCATCGATACCTACCGCTCGAGCGGCGCCGGCGGACAGCATGTCAACAAAACCGATTCGGCGGTGAGAATTACCCATCTGCCGACGGGGATCGTCGTTCAGTGTCAGAATGAACGTTCGCAGCACAAGAACAAGGGGATGGCCATGAAATATCTGAAATCCCGTCTTTATGAACTTAAGCTCCGGGAGCAGAATGCAAAGCTTCGGGAGATCAACAAGACCAAGAAGGATATCGCCTGGGGGAGCCAGATC
>MICJ01000003.1:30298-63955 GCA_001830835.1 Syntrophobacterales bacterium GWC2_56_13
AACAGGGTTCTGGATGGCGACATCGACGAGTTTATAGAGGCCTATCTGCTGCATTAATATTTGGGGAAACAAAAGAATTATGGTATAGAGCAGGCAGTGGAGAAACGGATTAACCTGCACGCAAGGGGGATGCCATGGTGATCAGGCGTATTTCCGCAGTGCAGATCTGACAGCAAGGAGTCCGGCAAGATGTCCCGAATGATGATCTGTGTAACCCTGATTATCCTGTTGATCGGTTGTGCTGGCCGTCCGATTCCCCAATTATCCGGAGCATCGGGCCAGATACTGGCGGAGAATGCAGCGCCGGCTCCGGCGGTGAATGTGGGAAATCCATCATCTCCGGAACAGCGTCTTCCTCGGGCAGAGGAACGGGCTCTGGAGAAAAAGCCTGTTCCCTCTGAGAAGGTAGAGTTGTCAAAACCGGAACAGGATCTTCCCCCGGCAGCGGAGACATCCCTGGAGAAAGCGCCCGCTCTCTCCAAAAAGATCGAGTTGTCAAAGCCGGAAAAGAGTCTTCCCCCGGCAAAGCAAACGTCTCTGAATAAAACGCCCGCTTTCTCAAAGAAGAGCGGGTTGTCAAAGTCTTCTTCTACTGCGGATCAGTCAAAGCCGCCGCTTCATGAAGGCCTTAGAGAGAACGAGGAAGAAGCTGAGCGGGATATCATGGAAGAAGCGCTCGTACTTCTGGATGAATCCCATACCTACTGGGTCAGCGGCAACCTTGAAAATGCCCTGGAAATGCTTGATCAGGCTTATGCCCTCCTGCTCGATACCAACGGCAATCCGGATATCGCCAGACAGAAGGATGACCTCCGTCTCATCATCTCGAAGAGGATCCTCGCCATCTACAATTCGATTCCGGCTGTTGCGAAAGGGAAACGCAGTGAGATCCCGGTCATCACCAATGCCGATGTCGAGAAGGAGATCCGTCAGTTTCAGACCGTAGAACGCGATTTTTTCATTTCTTCTTATCAGCGGTCGACAATGTATCGCCCAATCATTCTGAAGGAACTCAAGAAGGCTGGCCTGCCGGAAGAGTTAGCGTGGCTGCCTCTGGTGGAAAGCGGCTTCAAAATCAACGCATTATCGACGGCGCGGGCCCTTGGTCTATGGCAATTCATCCCCTCCACCGGATATAAATACGGCCTGAACAGGGATGACTGGTTCGACGAACGAATGGACATTGAAAAATCCACCCGGGCGGCCATTGACTATCTCAAAGAACTGCACACGATGTTCGGCGACTGGTTGACGGTCCTTGCGGCATACAACTGCGGCGAGGGAAGGGTGATCAGGAACATAGCCTCGCAGCATATCAATTATCTCGATCGGTTCTGGGACCTCTATCAGAAGCTTCCCTACGAAACGGCGCGCTACGTTCCCCGGTTTCTGGCAACGCTGGTGGTTATCAGGGATCCGCAGAAATACGGCATTGATCTTGGAGCCGGAGCCGGAAAGATCTCCGCCCTGTCCTATGAGATTGCGGAGATCAACAAATCCATGCGTCTGCAGGACATAGCCCGGAAACTGGATATTTCAGAAGAAGTCCTGAATATCCTGAACGCTGAACTCCGGTATAGAATTACGCCGGATAAACCTTATAAACTGAAGGTGCCTTTGGAGATGGCGGAACAGCTTCTTAAGGTTATAGATGAAATTCCGCAGGCAGAAGCGCCCCGTGCGTCCTTCTTTGCAAAGCCGGGGGCGGTCATCAGGCACAAGGTGCGGCGGGGGGAAACCCTTGCCTCTATTGCGAGTAAATACAAAACCTCCGTCGGGGCGATTACGGCCTATAATCATCTGTCCAAGAAACGGCGTCTCGTGGCAGGTCAGCGGTTGAATGTGCCCATCCAGACATCAAAAATGGCTGGGCCTACCCGGAAAACTAATAAGCCGGAAAAGATTGGGCGCCATAAGGTTCAAAAAGGCGATACGCTGGCTTCTCTGGCAAGGAAGTATGACACGACTGTTGCTGAGATTAGAAGGTTCAATCATCTGGAAAAGGATGCCCTGAAAATCGGTCAGATCCTTCGGATCGAGGGGGACGATAACGAAGGTGATAAGGGGCAGAAAAGGAACAGCGGCGAGGAGAGCAAGGGGAAAGGCAAAACGGTGGTAAAGTCTAAATCAGGCAAGGACACGGAAACAAAAACGGCGAAGAAATACACGGTTAGAAAAGGCGACAGTCTTAACAAGATCGCACGGAAGAATAACATGTCCCTCGACAAACTGCTCGATATCAACAGACTGGCGAGAAAGGACAACATCTATCCGGGGCAGGTGATCATGATCCAATAGGGGGCATTATCAGTCCAGATGGTAGCGCCTCAGGAGGGAAAATAGCTCCTGCTCGCGTTTGTTCATCTCCTCGACTTTTGCAGCGCTGGTGTTTTCGTGATTATATCCGAGCAGATGAAGAATACCGTGAATGAGGAGAAACTCCAGCTCCTCCATGAGATCGATATGGGCGGTTAATGCGTCACGAGATGTGGTTTCCACGGAAATGACTACATCCCCGAGGATCTGCGGGTTGATATGGCCGAAGTCGCCTTCCGTCATAGCGAAAGAGATCACATTGGTCGGACAGTCCCGGTTGAGGTAATATTTGTTTATTTCCCTGATCTGATTGTCATCGACCAGCAGGAGACTGATCTCCCTGTCTTCGTAGTTCAGCTCTTTCAGAAGCCTTTTCAGGCTCCTCCGTATCCTGTTCAAGTCAATCTTGAACGATTTCTGGCGATTTGTTATAGAAACCGGCATATCGGGCATTCTGTCACGCGGAAGATCTGTTCAGGGGTTTAAAAAAAAACGCCCTTCCTGCTACGCTTCCGAACGGCCGCCGTCCCTCCTTTTCCTGCGATCAAGATGGTTGTATGCACGAATGACATCCTGAACCAGGGGATGTCTGACCACGTCAAGCTCCGAGAAGTGGATAAAACGAATCCCCTCCGTTTTACAGAGGAGCTCTTCGGCTTCGATAAGACCGGATATTTTCTCCGTCGGCAGATCGATCTGCGTAACGTCGCCGGTGATTACGGCCTTGGAGCCGTATCCGAGCCTCGTCAGGAACATTTTCATCTGTTCGGATGTCGTATTCTGGGCTTCATCGAGGATGACAAAGGAATCATTCAGCGTCCGGCCCCTCATAAAGGCCAGAGGGGCGACCTCGATGACCCCCTTGTGAATCAGTGCCGATGCCCGGTCAAAGTCGATCATGTCAAAAAGGGCATCATAAAGGGGACGCAGATAGGGGTTGACCTTTTCCGAAAGATCGCCCGGCAGGAAGCCAAGCTTTTCGCCCGCTTCAACGGCAGGCCTCGCCAGGGAAATACGGTTGACCTTCTTTTCCAGCAATGCGGAAACGGCCATGGCCATGGCCAGATAGGTTTTCCCCGTTCCCGCCGGTCCGACGCCGAAAACCATGTCCGAGTTCCTGATCGCATCGATGTAGAGTTTCTGGGCGATACTCTTGGGAGTGATGATTCGCTTCTTCGCGGAGATGAAGACAATATCCAGGAAGAGACGTTCCAGATCGGCCATGCAATCCTCGGACAGGATACGATAAGCGTATTCGATGTCAGCGGAAGAAAGGGGATATCCCTTTCCGGCGATTTTATATAATTGCGACAGGAGGCTCCTGACGAGAACTACTGAGAGTTGGCTGCCGGCAAGGGATACGACATTTCCGCGGACGCTTAGCGTGACCGCTGCGAGTCTTTCAATAAGCTTGACATTCCTGTCATGCTCGCCGAAGAGATTGCGCAGCAGCTCGTTGTCGGCAAAATCGATCTTTTCTACGCTGAGGGGTTCTTTAATTTGCTTCAATAAATAGTTACCCTATAAAGAAGTGTGCAAATTTTAACATGTTATAATTAGTAACGCAAATCATTTTACGGCCGGTTCACTTTATTTCGCCGAGGGACGCGCAGCGGCATCGCCCTGCATGAACAGGTGGGCATACACTTTTGCATTGCCGACCATATTGGCAATCAGGCAGTTTTCATTGGGCTGATGGGCCGTTTCCTGAAGTCGGGACCAGACGGCTGCCGGATAGCCCGCTTTGCGGAAACAGGCAGCTACCGTTCCGCCGCCGATACCGGCCAGTCGCGGTCTAAATCCGTATATTTCCTGAAGTGCGTCCTGCAGCGCCCCCACGACAGGGGCATCCGACGGGGTGGGCGGAGGGGCCTGGATCTTTTCAACAGGCGCGATTTCAACGGTTACTCCAAAACGCCTTTCGATTTCATCAGCTATGCGGCGAACCGTTTCAAGGACCTTTTCCAGGGGGTAACAAGGGAGGACACGACAGTCGGAGAAGAAGATGTCCTCCCCGGGGATTGTGTTGATATTGGGTATATTGGCATCCTTGCGCGTTGGCTGAAACGTGCTCTCCGGAGGGTCGAAGAGGGGGTCAAGCAGATTAAATACCTCATGAAGCCCCTGAAGTTTTACGACAAGGTGGGATGCCGCCAGAAAGGCATTTTGCCCTAAGGAGGGCTTGCTTCCGTGACATTGGCGGCCTGTCGTCTTAAATCGAAGCCAGAGCATGCTTTTTTCCGTGATTTCGATAAAGCTGCCGTCCTGATTGCCCGCATCCGGAACGATGATAAGGTCCGTCTTCCGGAAGGGATTGGCTTCATCGGCGAGAAGGTAACCAAGGCCTTTTCGGCTGGAGGTCTCTTCATCGGAGACAAAGGAAAGGCCGATGGAATTTTCTGGAAGAATACCTTCATCAAGAATGGCCCTGGCCGCAAAGAGGGAGGCAACGAGGTCCTGCTGGTTATCCTCCATGCCCCGGCCGAACAATCTTCCTTCGCTGATGTAGCCGCGATAGGGGTCTTCATACCAGAGGCTGCTCTCGCCGGGAGGAACAATGTCCATATGCGTCAGAACCCAGACCGTTTTCTCCGTATTGATCCCCTGAATCCGAACGATCAGATTGGGGCGGACTCCGGCAGAGACCCGGTCGTCGGGTGCGTTGATCTCCTGAATATTGCATAAACCGGCTTCACGAAGGTAGGCATTCAGGAAAGAGGCCTTCCGATATTCACCGTCACCGCCATTCTCAGGGGCAAGAGCGGGAATGGCGCAGAGTTGGATCTGCAGGCGGATCATCTCCTGTTCGTACATTTGGATGCGCCGGATAATCCTTTGGAAAGAGCTCTGATCAATCATATTTTCCCTCAATCCTCTTAATCTTAGTAAAAGCAGTGGAAATATCCCGGTAGACCGCGTCATTGCCGATGATCAGAACAACCGCCTTTCCCTGAGCAAGATAAAGACCAGCAACTTTCCTTATCTCGTCTGCTGTTACATTATCTACTTTATTACGATAAGATACAAGAAAATCATCAGGAAGATCATTATATTTTAACAGTAACTGCTGAAAAGCGATCTGGTCTGCCGAGGTGAAAGAAAAGATAAAGCTGTTCAGAATTGCATTCTTTGCCATTTTCAGTTCCTCGGGCAGGACCGGTTTTTCTCCAATCTCCCGGAGGATGCTTTGTATCAGAGAAAAAACGCTGGCTGTGGATTCTGACTTCGTCAGGGCATAGGCGACGAACAGGCCATGTTCCTTTCCTGCCTTGTAAAAGCTGCCTGTACTGTAGGCCAGACCGCGATTCGTTCTGATCTCCTGAAAAATTCGCGAGCGGAATCCGCCGCTCCCTACGATAAAGTCCAAGATCTCAAAAGGATAGAATTGAGCATCCTTTTTTGAAGGGGCAAACCAGCCGAAAAGGACGACCGATTGGGGGATATCCTTGGGAAGGAAAAAAATTTCTCCTTCGCGTGGATGCGGAAGGGGAGGGGCGGGAACCTTCTTTTCTGACAATTTCCAAATCCCGAAATAGCGGTTGAGGAGGATTTCCGCTTCCTTCCTGCCGATATCACCGCTTACCGCTATCATGACATTCTCCGGGTTGTAAAAAAGCTCATGCGTGCGAATCAGATCATCCCTTTGGAGACGGCTTATGGATTCCCTGTTAGCGACCTTTCCCCATTGACTGTCCTCATACATGAGTCGGCCGAATTCGCGGAAAGCGAGTTTTTGCGGGTCATCAAAAATCCGCCGCAGCTCTTCGATTTTCAAGCCTTTTGCCAGGGTCAGCTTGTCCTGTTCGAAAACCGGCTGCATTAGGATGCGCGAAAAGATATCCAGTCCTTTTTCCAGATCATTCTTCAACAGAGAAAGGGAAAAGGTTCCGTAATCCCGATTGATGGACGTTTGCAGCAAAGCCGCCATTGACTCCAGGGTTTCGTCAACGCTATTTCCGGTCATGCCGGCAATTCCCCCGGTCTCCATCACCGTCGCAGTCAACTCCGCAAGACCTTCCTTGCCGGGCGGATCATATATGCTGCCGGTACGGACGACGACCCTTATTTTCAATAGGGGGAGTTCTCCATTTTCAAGTAAATAGACGACAAGACCATTTGTAAGTATGATCCGATCCGCAATGGGAGGATGAAAGGACAGGGGTTTGTAGCGGATCCGGTCCGGATCGGTCAATGCCGGTGGGGCCGCAGCCAATGTTGTAACCGGGGAAAAATGAACAAAACACAGGCAGAACAGAAAGGCGCCAATCAGCAACGATGGTTTGCCAGAGGTTTGTTTATGTTGCATGGTTTAATGTTTCCTCCTTACCAGCGTAGCGACCGTGCGGTTTTCCCGTGTCAGGTAGGTTTGCGCCACATTTAGAATATCGTCCGGAGTGACTCGGTCAATCGTATCGAGATAGTCTTTAAGGTAGTGAAAATCCCCCAACAGCGCTTCAAAATAAGAGAGCATTTCGGCAAGGCCTGTATTGGAATCGAGTCTTCTGAGGAAATCAGCCCTGATCTGATTCTTGGCTTTTGTCAGCTCGGAGAGGGGAACAGGTTCCCTTTTGATCCTTTCTAATTCCAAGTCAATCGCCTCTTCCAGCTCACTGCAGATATGAGGGTGTCGAGGCTTAGCTAAGATAGCGAATTGATTCTGATAGCGTGCACCGGGCAAACCGTTGACAGCCTGAATGCTCTCCGCAAGCCGTTTTTCCTCAACGATGGTTTTGAAGAGCCTCGCTGTCCTCCCACTGCTGAGAATGGATTCCAGGATATCGAATACATGATCAGCATAGGCCGGGGGGGGCGGTTTGTGGTATCCGAGGATCATCTGCGGCTCGGCATCAAAGACCACTTCGATCCGTCTTTCCCCGGATTGAGGTGGTTCCTCCGTGACAGGGACGGAGAAAAGCTTTCGGGGTGGTATCCGGCCAAAGTATTTCTCGACGATCTTAAGGACCGCAGGCGGCTTTATATTTCCGACGATGGCGATGACCGTATTGTTTGGCGTGTGCGTCTCCTTGAAGAACTTCTCCATATATGCCATATCGAGGAAAAGCATGTCCGAAGGCCAGCCCAGAACCGGTCTCTGGTAGGGATGAGCGATGAACGCTGCGGAAAGATAGGATTCGAAGAGTTTTCCTTCCGGATCCGATTCAGTACGCTGCCGTCTTTCCTCCCTGACCACATCGCGCTCGGTATAAAACTCGCGGAATACGGGATTGATCATGCGGTCAGATTCGATTCTGGCCCAGAGTTCGATCCGGTTCGCCGGGATGCTGACCTTATAGGTTGTCAGGTCATGACCGGTCGAGGCGTTCAGATTGACTGCGCCGTTCTTCGTGTAGAGTCGGTCGATCTCGTTGGCGACCATCAGAGGCTGATGCGACTTCAGTAGCGTTGCCAATTGCAGCGTCAGGCGGGCGATTATTGCCTGATCAGCCGCCTTGCCCTTCATTCTTTCACGGTCCAGAGCGGTTCCAGCCTCTTCGATCTTACGCAGGATCTTCTCTTCCCGGAGGTAATCCTTTGTTCCAATGGTTTTTGTTCCCTTGAACATCATGTGTTCTAACAGGTGCGCCGTTCCGGTTTTACCATCCGCCTCATCCGCAGCCCCCGCACGACAGCGGATATAGATGGAAACAGTAGGACTCAGGTGACGTTCGACAATCAACAGCCGGAGGCTATTTGCGAGGGTGAAGGCATGAACCTGTTTTTCCAGGTTGTAGGAAGACAGAGGGGAAGGGAGAAGAAGCGAAATGAAAAGTCCCATGGCCGTGAGAAGGGCGTATAAAACAGCGGGGTGTCTTGCAAAGAAAGGGGGAATCACGCTCTCGTAAAAAGGTGGTAAGATCCAGAATTTGTGGCGACTTTGCAAAAAGACGCCAGCAGTGGGGCACGTAAAGGGCATATTTTTACATGTCATGATCGACCTTCCGGGGTTTAAACCAGGAGCGGATTTGAAAAGCGGGATAGATAATGCCGACGAGGCTAACCAGAATGATGAGACTCGCCGAGAAGAAATACATGATGAATTCAATAGGGTTGTGAAGATGAAATGCCCCGATGATGGTCTCTATGCCGAATATGAGAAAAATAACTGAGAAAACGGCAATCAGGATATTTTTCCCCCACCAGATGTACGAACCCATGTATTTTATCTCCTTACAACGGCTATCTTAGCGGTATCGGTCTTCAGGAGCAAGAAAAATTAAATGTCAGTGCTCTCAGGAGTTCTCGTCATGAGCTTCAGTGAATGATACATCTCATAAGTGAGATGATCATTCCGGCAGGGAAGGAGGGAATTGTTCTGGAAAAGGGGCTTCTCAGCGATAGGGTAGGGCGAGGAAGCCACCGCTTCATCCCACAAATCCGTTCCCGGTATGGGAGAATATTCGGCAATAATTTGACGCGCCCCACAGGACCGGACAAAACGGACGCTCTCCCTTACCTCTTCCGCGGTTTGTCCGGGGAGACCGCAGAGAAGATATATCCCGATGTCTTGATCCCGATAACCGGCGCGCCTCAAACAGATGAGGGCTTCTGTAAATTCTTCATTGCAGACTTTGCCGCCAGTCATTATCTGCCGGGCGGCGTCTGATGATTCCAAGCCAAAACGCAGAGTTTTAAAGCCCGCCTTAAATATGAGCGTGCTGAGCTCTGAAGAAATGTCACGCAGATGAAGGCCGTTCGGACAGTGAAACTGAATCGGCAATTTCCTCCGGATGATCTCTTTCAGAAGCCGAATCGCCATATCCCGGGGATCAACAAAAAGTGCGTCGCCATAAATCGAGGTCATTGTTGTCAGGAAGGAAGATCATCTCATGGTTGAAGAGATCCTTCAGCAGAGCGGGAATAGATGCTTCCGCAGGGCCGGGCAAACAGAAATCAGCCCCGGACCTTGATGCATGACGCGGACAGAGGGTGACATAATTTCCTCCCAGGACGACAGGTACGCCTGGAAACATCGTACGCACGATAGTGATGATGTCGAATACCGCCGGATACCAATATGTCATCATTAAATCATAGGCTGCAAAATCATAGGTCCAGGGATTGATGAGAAGTATTATTCTCCGCTTCATAAATAAACCAATAGCACATATTCTATATTCCGACAATTTCTGAAGAAAAAATTATATATGGTAATGCATATAATAATATTACATTGTCCATTATACTGTTATTATTCAATAATCAAGATGCTTTGTAACTTTTTAGACATTATAATAATACAGTATAAATAATTCTTGACAAATCGTTATGAAGCGTATAAACAGAATCCGAAATAGCTGTCACTGTCATATATTGTTGATATAATGGATAATGGACTGTTCAACATAATAGGGGAGGGTTATTATGGCAGAACTTGAAAGAACGAAAAACGGTTTGATCAGCAGCATCGATATCCTTGACAGAACCGGGCTTTCCCGAGCCACCTTGAACAATTATATCAAAATGGGAATAATTCCCCGTCCAATCGTCCGAAAACCTGAGAAGGCTTCGATCAAGGCAAGACAGATCGGCTATTTTCCCGGCTCTGTATTGGACACTATAAATAAAATTATACAGTATAAATCAGAGGGGTATTCCATGGACGAGATATGCGATCACATGAGGTTGAAAGCAAATGATTCGACTGTAATTACTGATTCTGTAACCTATGATGCCGATGAACAAGGCAGAGATGACGGCCTGATACCGGACGAGGAACGCAGGACAGATCAGGAAACGAGCCAGGAAATGAGTGATATAATGATCGCTGTTAAAACGAATGAAGTGAAATTGACGATTAATGATCTCCAATGCCCTGCATATCTGATCAGTAACAATTTCGAAATTGATTGGATCAATACGGAGGCGGAGGAAACTATTTTTGGTCAAAACATACATTCGCTAACAATAGCGGAATCCAGGAATATATTCAGACTGTTTATCGGTATGGGTCTCATGCAGTCGGTCGAGTCCCGTCATGCGATCCTCGATTTCCACATGTCGCTGTTTAAGCAGAGATCTTCAAAAGAGGATCTGGAAAAACTCTTTCTGGGCATCACAAAGAGAGATGTCAAAATGCTGTCAGACATCTATGATATTATAGATGTTACTTCCTCTCCGGCCCTTCCTGAGACATATCTGAACCTGAATTTCCACCAAGATTCTGAAATGGTTTATCGAGTGAACAACATCAAATTTCGGGAAGGGATTTTATGTGTATATGTCCCGGTAAACAAGATGATGCAGGGAATTGTCGAGCTGCTGTCCAGAAGAGGTAGAATCATTCAGGATCTTCTCAAACAACGCATGCCGACACTGGTATCTTTCTCCGTTCTGGTTGCAGATCTTCAAGACTCGATCAGGATTTGTGCCGAACTCCCTCCGGAAGAATATTTCCAGCTGATCAATGAGATCTGGAAGTGCATGGAAGGTTCATTCAAAAAATATTATGGCACATATGGAAAACACACCGGTGACGGCATGGTCTACTACTTCCTCAAGGAGCGCGATTCCAATTATCTCATGAACGCCATTCTCTGTTCGCTTGAGTTGAGGGAAAGCATGAAAAATTTGAGTAATAAGTGGAAAATGACCAAGGGATGGTTTAACGATCTCTATTTGAACGTTGGAATCAACGAAGGACAGGAATATTTCGGAACGATTCCATCATCGCCGACAATCGAATTTACGGCACTTGGCGATTCGGTCAATTATGCGGGCCGATTATCTGACTTTGCCCGTTACGGTTCAATCTGGACGACAAAGAATCTTATGAACCGGTTAAGCGATGAGGAAAGAAAACAAATTTGCTACGGCATCCGAAAGAAGGAGCAGAACCGTGATTTCATGATTGAAAATATCTTTTCACGTGTGGTCGACCTTATGCCTCCGGACAGTCCCAAATACAGTAAATACATGGATATTGCAACCTTAGCCGTGACAGAAATCCACGACATCCGCTGATGGATCCTTATGAGGAGCCTTGAAGAGTTGGGGATTAAGGGCGCAACCTAATATCTCTTTCTTGCCGGAATGCTCTGCCCTGCCGGCGGGGAGCTTCCCCGTATAAACGCCCAAACTGCCTGCCTTCGTAGAATAACCACCAGAAAAGACTTGAAGCAAAAGGTGTTTGTTGCTAACATCAGCGCTTATAAAAGGTGTATGTCATGCGTTCGGTGGTGCAGAGGGTTGATAGAGCCGAGATCCGTAGCGGCGACAGGTATATTTCCAGCATAGAAAGGGGTGTTCTCGTATTTCTCGGGATCGAGCATGGTGATCGGGAAAGCGACGCCGATTATCTGTCCAATAAGATCATCAATCTCAGGATCTTTGAGGATGAGGCTGGAAAGATGAATCTCTCCCTTCTTGATATACAGGGGGAGATGCTTGTTGTTTCTCAATTCACTCTTCTGGGCGATTGCCGGAAAGGCAGAAGACCTTCTTTCACGGGGGCAGAAAATCCAGATGATGCACAAAAGCTTTACGATCACTTCCTCAGTCTGGTAAAGAAAAAAGTAAAGCATGTGGCTCAAGGCTATTTTCAGACCATGATGTTGATCGAACTTGTCAATAATGGACCGGTCACGATGCTTTTAGACAGCCGAAGAAACTTTTAAGGAAAGCGCGTTATGCCGTCACAGGATGATCAAATCGAGATCCGGATACACAAGGAAAGGAAGAAGGGGCGCCTGTTCTGTAAATTTCTGGATTATGCTCCCCAGAGAAATCATCATCACATCAGACATTAAAATATCGTTCTTATACCATTGAAAACGATCATAAATCGTAATCGGAGGCCCCCATGTTAGATGATCGTGTTGCGGAATCGCTGACCTTTGATGACCTGCTTTTAGTTCCCGCAGAATCCAGTATTCTGCCGCGGGATGTGGATACCTCTGCGCGGCTGACTAAAAATATCAGCCTGAATATCCCCATAATCAGTGCGGCTATGGATACGGTGACCGAGTCCCGAACAGCCATCTGTCTTGCCCAGGAAGGCGGGGTGGGTATCATTCATCGGAACATGGGTATCGAAAGACAGGCCATTGAAGTCGATAAGGTCAAGAAGTCGGAAAGTGGAATGATCGTGGATCCCATTACCATTGAACCGGAACAGAGAGTTTACGAAGCGCTTGAACTGATGAACCGTTACCGGATATCCGGTGTTCCGGTGGTCAAGAATAAGAAGCTCGTCGGTATTCTGACCAACCGCGATCTCCGCTTTGAAACCGATCTCGAACAGCCGGTGGCCAATGTCATGACCCATGAAAACCTGATCACAGTCTCTTCTACTCAAATTTCTCTCGAAGACTCCAAGAAACTGCTCCACAAACACCGGATCGAAAAGCTCCTCGTTGTGGATGAAGACTATAATCTCACCGGCTTGATCACGATCAAAGACATCGAAAAAATAAAAAAATACCCTCTTGCCAGCAAAGACTCACTGGGGAGGTTGAGGGTTGGAGCAGCGGTCGGAATCGTCGATAGGGAGGCGAGGATCGATGCGTTGCTCGCGGCCGGCGCCGATGTCGTTGTGATCGACACGTCGCATGGACATTCCGCAGGGGTGCTGGATGCCGTCCGCACCACGAAAGCCAATTTTCCCAAATGCGAACTGATTGCCGGAAATGTGGCGACGTCAGAAGGCGCCAAGGCGCTGATTGATGCGGGCGTCGATGCCGTTAAAGTGGGTGTCGGACCGGGCTCGATCTGCACAACGAGAATTATCGCCGGGGTGGGTGTACCGCAAATGAGCGCGATTCGCGATGCCTATAAGATAGGTGTGAAATACGATATCCCCATTATTGCCGACGGCGGGATTAAGTATTCGGGGGATATCGTCAAAGCACTGGCCGCAGGCGCAAATACGGTCATGATCGGCGGTCTGTTTGCAGGAACAGAAGAGAGTCCGGGGGAGAGCATCCTCTTCCAGGGAAGGTCATACAAGGTCTATCGCGGAATGGGATCGCTGGAGGCCATGAAGATGGGCAGCAAGGACCGTTATTATCAGGATGACATGGAAAGCAACCTGAAACTGGTTCCGGAGGGAATAGAAGGACGGGTCCCCTACCGGGGGTCTCTATCGGCCAGTATCCAACAGTTGCTCGGCGGTCTGAAGGCAGGCATGGGCTATGTCGGATGCAGGACCACGGGTGAGTTGAGAGAAAAAGCGCGATTCATCAGGATTACTTCAGCAGGGCTCAGGGAAAGCCATGTGCATGACGTAATCATCACAAAAGAAGCGCCAAACTACTGGCTGGATTAGATTATGAAACACGCCGATTTTGTTCATCTTCACGTTCATACCCAGTACAGTCTCCTCGACGGCACCATTCGTCTCGATGACCTTTTTCAGAAGGCAAAAGCATATCAGATGCCTGCCGTTGCGATGACGGATCACGGCAATCTTTACGGGACGATTGATTTTTATAAGCATGCCTATAAATACGGAATCAAGCCCATTATCGGCTGCGAAATGTATGTCGCCCCCAAAAGCCGCTTTGACAAGGCGGGATACGGAATCGGCGAGACGGCAAACCATCTCGTTCTCCTTGCCCGGAATAGGCAGGGATACAGGAATCTCATGAAATTATCGACCGCAGGCTTTCTGGACGGCTTTTACTACCGGCCGCGCATCGACAAGGAGATCCTGGCCCAGTATCACGAGGGACTGATCGGAATGAGTGGCTGTCTCCATGGTGAGATCTCCGGGCATCTGCTCCGGGGAAATTCCGATGAAGCCATCCGTGCTGCAAATCGATACCAGGAGATTCTTGGAGCGGGAAATTTTTTCATCGAAATCATGGAAAACGGCCTGCCCGAACAGAAGGCGGCTAATCAGGCATTGATCGAACTGAGTCGCCGGCATGACTTTCCGCTGGTCGCTACCAACGATTGTCATTACCTGAATCAGGATGATGCCGAGGCCCATGAGGTTCTTCTCTGTATTCAAACCGGGAAAACAATGGAGGATTCCGAGCGGATGAAATTTGGAACCGATCAATTTTATTTCCGCTCTCCCGAAGAAATGAAACGCTTGTTTTCCGATTGCCCGGAAGCGATCGACAACACGATCAATATTGCTGAAAAGTGCAATCTCACCTTTGAGTTCGGCAGCATTCTCCTGCCCCACTTCGAGATCAATCCTGATGAAACACTGGATGAACGTTTGAAACGGGAGGCAACAGAAGGGCTTGCGGCTCTTTTGCCGAAAATTTTGAAGGGTGAGAATGGAAATCTTCGGGAACAGTATGTAAAAAGGCTCCGGCACGAACTGGAAATAATCCGGTCCATGGGTTTTGCCGGATATTTTCTCATCGTTTCCGACTTCATCAATTATGCCAAGAAAAAGAATATCCCGGTTGGACCGGGAAGGGGTTCCGCCGCCGGCAGTCTCGTGGCCTATGCCACAGGGATTACCAATATCGATCCCATCCGCTACAACCTCTTCTTTGAAAGATTTCTCAATCCTGACAGGATCAGCATGCCGGATATCGATACAGACTTCTGCCCGGAGGGGAGGGAGGAGATCATCCGCTATGTGACGGAAAAATACGGGAGCGACAAGGTATCCCAGATCATCACCTTCGGAAAAATGCAGGCGAGGGCCGTCATTCGCGATGTGGGACGGGCGCTGAATATTTCCTATGGCGAGGTGGATCGCATCGCCAAGTTGATTCCCAATGTACTCAACATCAAATTGGATGATGCCATTAAGCGGGAACCCCGGCTTCAGGAAGAGGCGAAGAACAATCCACGGGTCAAGAAACTCCTTGACCTGTCACGGGCGCTGGAAGGTCTGAACCGTCATTCGTCGACGCACGCGGCGGGCGTTGTGATCTCTGATCTGCCGCTGGTGGAGAGGATTCCGCTGTGCAAGAGTCCCAAGGATGACGTCGTGACGCAATTTTCCATGAATGATATTCAGGAGGTGGGGTTGACGAAATTCGATTTTCTCGGATTGAAGACCCTGACCGTCATCAAGAATACCCTCAGATTTATCCGCGAAGGGCGGGGAGTTGAGGTTGACATCGATTCCCTGCCCCTCGATGACCGACCGGCCTACGAATTGCTCATGAGGAGCAACACCGACGGAATCTTCCAGTTGGAAAGCGCCGGCATGAAGGATATCTTAGTGCGAATGAAACCGGATTGCATCGAGGATGTGATCGCTCTGATCGCCCTTTATCGTCCCGGCCCCATGGAGAATGTTCCCGAATTCATTTCGAGAAAACAGGGCAAAACAAAGATTGTCTATGAAATCCCAGAATTGCAGGCGATCCTGAAGGAGACTTACGGGATCATCGTCTATCAGGAACAGGTCATGCAGATCGCCGTGGCCATCGGCAACTATACTCTGTCCGAAGCCGATACCCTCCGCAAGGTCATGAGCAAGAAGAAATCTGAGGAGATGGAGAGCAAGGAGAAACCGAAGTTTCTCGAAGGGGCGCGGAAAAAGAAGATCCCTGAAGTCAAGGCCACAAGAATATGGGAACAGATGGAAACCTTCGGAAAATATGGCTTCAACAAATCTCACAGTACCGCTTATGCGGTCATTTCCTACCAGACGGCCTATCTAAAGGCCCACTATCCCGCCGAATTCATGGCCGCACTGCTGACCAGCGAAAAGGACAACCGGGACAAAATCATCAGCCATATCGCCAGCTGCAGAGAGATGGGGATCAATGTACTTCCGCCCGATATCAATGAGTCCAAGAGTGATTTCAGCGTAGTGGGCGAAAATATCCGTTTTGGGCTTGCCGCAGTAAAAAATGTAGGCGTCGGCGCGATTGATTCGATCATATCGGTGCGGGAGGAGGGGGGACGATTCGTTTCCCTTCTGGATTTTTGCGATCGCGTCGATCAGCGGAAGGTCAACAAAAGGGTTATCGAAAGTCTGATCAAGTGCGGTGCGTTCGATTCCACGGGCAACAACCGGTGTCAGTTGATGGCCTGTTACGAAGATATCATGGATCAGGCCCAGAGACGCCAGCGCGAACGATCCAGCGGCCAGGTCAATATCTTTGAAGATCATGGCGGCAAACCGCTTGTGGATACAGGCGATTCGCTGCTACCCGATTTTCCCGAGTGGGATCATAAGGAGTTATTAGCTAACGAGAAAGAGACCATCGGATTTTATATTACCGGCCACCCGCTTTCCCGATTTTCCGATCGCCTGGGCATGATCGCGAATGCCGATTCTTCTACCATTTCCAGGAAATCAGATCGCGAAACGGTGGCAGTGGCAGGCGTTGTCACCAGCATCCGCGAGGTGATCACCAAGCGAAAAGAGACCATGGCTTATGTGACGCTTGAGGATCTGAAGGGGTCCGTTACCGTCATCTTTTTTTCCGATGTCTATCGGTCCACATACGATTTACTGCATGGCGACGATCCTCTGCTGATCCAGGGAACTCTCGATATTGCGGAAGACAGCATCAAGGTCATCGCAACGGAGGCAACGCTCCTGGCGTCTGCGGCTGAAAAACCATATCAGACCGCATATTTTACGATCGACGTGAAGAAAACATCCGCAGAGGATATCCAACTTCTAAGACGAAGCCTGAAGCAGTTTCCCGGAACGCAGGACGGATTCATCAGGCTTATGGAAGAGAGGTGCGAAACGGTCATCTACCTTGGAGAGGATATGAAACTGGATCTTACGTGGCCGCTGAAAAAGGAGGCGGAACGGATTATCGGAAGCGGAGCGGCCCAGTTTTTGTAAACCGGGGGTTGTTTTGATAATATGAGAACGAATCCAGGAGATTATTCCGAAAGGACCTACGGGGAGAGAATATTAAAAAGACCGTACATGTAAGTTTACATAACATATCTTATCAGACAATGACTCCGCGTCCGCAGACCTTTTCTAAATGCCCTCATCGGCCAGTTTTTTGATTAACTGCAGTTGTTTATCCGTGATTTTACGCGGGACCGCAATGCTGATCTTCACATACTGGTCCCCCTTCGCGGTGCCGGAACCTTTCATCGCCGGGACGCCGTAACCCTTCATCCGGATTTTGGTATTGTTCTGCGTTCCGGCGGGAATTTTAATCCTCTTGATCGTCCCGTCCAGGGTCGAGACATCGATACTGGTCCCCAGTACGGCTTGTGTGAAGGAGATTGATTTCTCAATATAGATGTCGTTTCCGTCCCTGGCGAAGACCGGATGTGACTGGACGATGATGTTCAGATAGAGATCGCCTCCGGGACCTCCGCGGAATCCAGTATTTCCCTTGCCTGACAATCGTAGTTTCTTCCCAGTATTGATCCCCGCGGGGATCTTGACGCTGATCTCATCAACCTGCTGATCGCGCTGGAGCGCCAGCTTCTTGTCCGCTCCCAAAACGGACTCCTCCAGGGTAATGGAAAGATTGTAATGCAGATCCTCCCCCTTCTGGGGCATCTGGTAGTGCTCCTGACCCCTCTGACTGAAGAGGTCTGCGAAGGGATCGCCGCCGCGGAATGTATAGGTTCCTTGTCTGCCGGCGCCGCGATACCGTGGATCATCCTTTCCCGGGCCGCCGAATCCGAGGTCGCGGAGGATCTGGCTGAAGTCGAAGTTTCGGAAGATCTCCTCTTGGCTGAAACGCTGACTGAACTGATCCGAGCCGAAACTGTCGTACTGTTTTCGTTTCTCCGAATCGCTCAGAACGGCATAGGCCTCGCTGATTTTCTTGAACTTCTCTTCTGCTTCCCGGTTGTTCGGGTTGCGGTCGGGATGATATTTCAGGGCCAGCTTCCGGTAGGCCTTCTTGATATCCTCAGGACCGGCGCCTTTTTCCACTCCCAGGATCTGATAGTAATCCTCAACCATAAATCGCCCGATCGTATTTTTATTTTAATGAAATCATCGCTACCTTATGCACTGAATGCCGTTTGTCAATGGGAAGTCATTAGACCGCCCTTCCCAATTGGAAGGCTTTAAGATTTGCTTCAAGAAGTTTCGGTAAGAAGGTGTTCTTCAAGACCGTTTCCCAGATTTCAAGCGGCAGTGGCAGACATGATGAGAGTGTGCCCAGCAGGACCGTATTGACGGCCCGGATATTACCGGCCCGGACTGCAAGACCCGTGGCGTCGACCACCTTGACAATACCGAACAGCTGCCTTACGGACTCGATTATATCCTCCGGATATACCGCATCGCCGAGATTAACGGCCGGCGGATAGAGTTCCTCCGTGTTGATGATGATCGTTCCTTCCGGTTTCAGAAAGTACAAATAACGCAAGGTATCCATTTTTTCAAAAGAAACGAGGATATCCACATCATTTTTTCTGGCAATCGGCGAATAGACCTTCTGTCCGTAACGGACGTGGCTCGTGACGCAGCCCCCCCGTTGGGCCATTCCGTGCACCTCGCTTTTCTTTACATCAAGGTCTGCGGCCATCATGACCCGGCAGAGGATGTCGCTGGCAAGGAGGATGCCCTGCCCGCCAACGCCAGCGATCAATATTCCCTTGGTATCCATAGATCTATATCTGCTCCACAATCGCGTCCGATTTGCATAACTGCCGGCAGAGGCCGCAGCCGCTACAGATATTCAGGTCAATGACGGCGATCCCCTGCTGTTTTTCCCCCTTTTTCTTCTGATCACCTGAGGGACCAACGAGTTTCTTCCAAGCGATGGGAGGACAGCCAAGACCGAGGCAGAGCCTGCATCCGGTGCACTTCTCCGGATCGACCCGAAGCGGTTTCCCCGGCGACAATTTCTCCCTTTTGAACAGGACACAGGCGCGTCTGGAGATCACCACGGAGGGACCGGGTTTGGCCAGTTCCTCTTTCAGTACGGTTCGGGTTTTCTTCAGATCGTAGGGGTCAACCAGGCGGACGCTTTTGATTCCAAGAGCCCTGACCAGTTTGGCCAGATCAACCCCCATCGTCTTTTCCCCCTGGAGGGTGAAACCGGTGGCGGGGTGTTCCTGCATGCCCGTCATGGCGGTGGTCAGGTTGTCGCAAATGACGATGAGCGCGTCGCTATGATTATAGGCCATATTGAGCAGGGGCGTCATCCCCGAATGGAGAAAAGTCGAATCGCCGATCACACCGACCACCTTTCCCCTCCCCTTTTCTCCCAGGGCCTTGCTCATCCCGTGGGCCATGCCGATACTGGCCCCCATGCAGATGCAGGAATGGAGAGCATCGAGAGGCTTCATAAAGGAGAGGGTATAGCAGCCGATGTCTCCGGAAATGAAAACTTTCAGGCGGCCGAGGACGTAAAAGAGGCCGCGATGCGGGCAGCCGGGACAGAGATTGGGCGGACGCAGGGGAAGCTGGCGTTCCGGAAGAGTCCGCAAAATCTTGTCGTGACCGATAATCGCCTGTTCGACGATTCCCGGATTGAACTCGTTTGTGTAGGGAAAAATCGCCTTGCCGGTCACCTCGATCCCCAGGGCGCGAACCTGTTCCTCGATGAAGGGGTCCAGTTCTTCAAGCGCATAGAGTTTCCTGACGCGCGAGGCGAACTCCCTGATCAGGCCGACAGGCAGGGGGTGTACCATCCCCAGTTTCACGTAGGAGTAGTCGGGAAAGACATCTTTGGCGTAATGGTAGGACATCCCCGCCGTGATGATACCTACTTCCGGATCATTGATCTCCATGCGATTTTCGGGAAAGTTTTCGGCGAAGGCCTCCAACAGGCGCATCCGCTTTTCGACTTCGACCCGGCGCTTGCGGGCATTCATCGGGACCATGACATATTTTTCCGCGTTGCAACGGATCGCGGTGCGGTCTTCCATAGTTTTAGGCGCCTCAAGCGTCACGACCGATTTTGAATGAGACACGCGCGTGGTCGAACGGAGAAAGACGGGGGTATCGAACCTCTCGCTGATTTCGAAAGCGATCTTGATAAATTCCTTTGCTTCCTGGCTGTCGGATGGTTCGAGCATGGGGATCTTCATAAATTTGGCATAGTTGCGATTGTCCTGTTCGTTCTGGGAACTATGCAGCGAAGGGTCGTCGGCGCTGACGACGACTAGGGCTCCGTTGATTCCGGTATAGCTTACTGTAAACAGAGGGTCCGCGGCGACATTGACCCCCACGTGTTTCATGACCACCATCACCCGGGCGCCCGCCAGAGCAGCGCCGATTCCGACCTCCATCGCCACCTTTTCATTGGGCGCCCATTCCGCATAGACCCCCTCGTAGGTGGCAAAAGCCTCCATGATTTCCGTACTCGGGGTCCCGGGATAGCCGGCGGCGAATCTCACCCCGCATTCATAAGCGCCGCGGGCGATCGCCTCATTTCCGGATAGCAGTTCTTTCAAAAAACACCCCTTCTTTTTATCCATCCCCAATCGTGTATGCAGAATCTCAATTTAATCAACCCAGCAGGGAGATCTTCCTCTTCAGGTAAAGCGTCATCAGGGGATCAGTTGTCTTTTCCAGAGCCTTTCGGTAATATTCTGCTGCTTTGGCTGTATTGTTCATGGCTTCATAGACCCTGGCGATATGGCGGTAGTTGAGCAGCTCAAACGAGAGCGCCGTTTTTGTTTTCATCGCCTTTTCATACGAATCCAGTGCTTTATTAAAGTCATTTTTCAGTTCATAACAGGAACCCAGGCTGTTATAGGCCAGGGTAACGAGATCACTTCCCTCCCCCGCCCTGTCGAGAAAATCCTGATAGGCACTGATCGCCGCATCAACCTCCTGACGGCCGAAATAGAGATTTCCGAGCCGGTAGTAGGCTGTAATCGCTGCCCGGCTCTGCGGATGCCGGGCGATAAGATCCTTATACCCCTTGATCGTCTCCGCATCACCCGCAGGAGAGCCGGCCTTCATAGCGCTTTCAAAAACACGGGCGTAGGTATTGCCTGCGCTGGTTTCATAGTTGAGCCGGTAGAGGTACCATCCGCCGGCAACCACGGCAATCAGGAGGAAAAGCCCTGCCCCGGCGTAGATCCGGTTCCTGTTTTTTTTTGCAAACATCCGGACGCGGTAGAAGAAAAGTTGCAGCTTGTCCGGCTCCGTGAGCTCTTTCTTATCGATCTTTGCCGCCATTGGTTTCCCTCTGCTCCTTAGATTTTCTGATAAATTGATTGATCTTATCTGCCGTTGTCGCCGGGATGCGAAGGACCTTTCCGTTCCTGTCGGTACAGGCATGCACGGTGTACCCTTCCGTGAGGAGATTTTGCCGGTTTTCGTCCCAGATGCGATAAGTGAACTTAATGCTGGCCCGCTTCAGATAGTTGATATCCGTTTCAACTAGGACGATATCATCGTAGTACGCCGGAAGAAAATAGTGGCAGTACGCCTGTGTGAGGGGAAGATTGAGACCGGAAGCCTCCATCTCCGCATAGAGGATTTCCATCTCCCGGAAAAGCTCGGTGCGTCCGATCTCGAACCAGCGGATATAATTGGTGTGATAGACGATGCCCATGGCATCGGTATCCGCATAGATGACCCTGATCTTAACGGGTGTTCTTTTCAAGAAAACCCCTCCAGTTGCCGATGAAAGTTTCCATGAAAAGATATCCCGGCGAAATGAGATTGCCTGTCAGGCCCGCCTCCCTTTCCCCGAAGGCCATCCCCCTGGCCTGGTTCTCCCTGCTTGAAGATGACAGGACGGCAAAGGGACTGGGATCCCCGGTGTGTGTTTTGAGTCTGATTGGAGTGGGATGATCACTTAAAACGACCACCCGGAAGGCCCCGAGACTTCCTATCCCCGCCAGGACCGTTCCGACGACCTTCTCATCGAAATCCTCGATGGCCTTTATCTTTCCTTCCACGTTCCCCTCATGACCCATCTCGTCGGGGGCCTCGACATGGGCAAAGACCAGATCGAGCTCCTTCAGGGCAGAAAGTGCCTTTTCGGCCTTTCCCAAATAGTTGGTGTCCGTGTATCCTGTGACCCCTTCGACCTGCAGGACCTCCAATCCGGCGCAGACGCCGATGCCGTTGAGAAGATCCACCGCCGAGATCACACCGCCACGCAGGCGGTACTTTTCTGAGAAATTCCGCATGTGCGGCCTCCTCCCCTGTCCCCAGAGCCAGATTGAGGTCGCCTGCTTCAAGCCCCGGTCTCTTCTTTCCCTGTTGACCGGATGGTCGGCAAGGAATTCCTGTGAGAGCCGCATCAGTCGCTTCATCTGTTCGGCCCCCTCGCCCTGCGGAAGATGCGGGCCGGCGGCCTTGCCGGTAATATCATGGGGCGGTATCGTGGTCAGATCCGCTTTTCCCCCTTTCCAAACCAGCAGATGCCGGTAGCCAACGCCGGGGTAAAATCGGAAGGTTTCCGATCCGATCCCCTCATCGAGATCAATGATGATTCTTCTCGCCTCTGCGGATGAGATATGACCGGCCGTGAAATCGTCCATCACAGGGTCCGCACTGTCACTGAGGGCGACAAGATTGCAGCGAAAGGCTACATCCTCCGGCGAAAGGGTAATCCCCATATTTGCCGCCTCAAGGGGGCCCCTTCCAGTGTAACAGAGCCCGGGATCATAACCAAGAACCGCCAGATTGGCCACGTCGCTTCCCGCTGGAAGCCCTGGGGGAATGGTGTCGATCAGCCCCAGGGTTCCCCGGGAGGCCATCCGGTCCATATGAGGGGTCCGGGCATACTCCAGGGGGGTTTCCCCTCCGAGGAGGTCGAGCGGATAATCGGCCATCCCGTCGGCAAGCAAGATCACGTATTTCATCAGAGCTGGTTTCCTCGTAAAAAATTTCTTAAATCATGACATCCGAGGCGGTTCCGTAAAAAGCTCCAAAGGCAAGGCGCGCAACTCCTGAGGAGTGAGGCGTACTTATTCGTACGCTGCAGTGACGAAGGAGGAAGCGCAACGCGGAGAGAGGTCTTGGACTTTTTGCGGAGCCGTCAGAGTTTATCGTCCTCGATTCGTATCAGCATAGTTTTTCCCATGACCACATCGAGCCGGTCGATATCCTCCATGGCCCTGCGGACGTCCAGTTCCCGGGCTTTGTAGGTGGTCATGACAACGGGAACGGCGCCACCCTGTTTCCGCCCCTTCTGAATGACGGCGGCGATACTGATGTTGTTTTCACCCAGGATGCCGGAGATCCTGGAAAGGACGCCGGGACGGTCGACTGCGGAGAAACGGAAATAATAATTCGTCCTGATCTGATCGAAAGGCAGCAGCCTGATATCCTCGATAATCTCTTCATGGAGTACCCGCGGGGGAATGCGACCGGAGATCCCTTTGAGTACATCGCGTGCAATATCGACGATATCAGAGACCACGGCGCTGGCCGTGGGCATCATGCCCGCGCCCTGGCCATAGAGGAACACCGAATCCGCTGCGTCGCCGATGATGTGAAAGGCGTTGAAATTCCCGTTGACATTGGCAAGCAGGTGATCGAAGGGGATCATCGTCGGGTGAAGCCGCGCTTCGACCTCCTGGTCTCTTTGGATCGCGATGGCCAGAAGTTTGATCCGATAGCCTAGTTCATGTGCAAATTCGATATCCTGTTCGCTGATCCTGGTGATTCCCTCCCGGTAAAGATCTTCCAGACGTACTTTTTTCCCGTAGGCTAAGGAGAGGAGAATCGCCAGTTTATGTGCCGTGTCGATCCCTTCGACGTCGTAAGCGGGATCGGCTTCGGCAAAACCCAGGGCCTGGGCCTCCTTCAAAACCACGGCGAATGCCTTCCCCTCGTCAGTCATTTTAGTGAGAATAAAATTGGCGGTTCCATTCATGATGGCGGAGATGGACAGAATTCGATTGGCGATCAGACTCTCCTTTACGGTCTTGATGATGGGGATAGTCCCTCCGACGCTGGCCTCAAAGCCGATATTGACCCCGTGGCGCACAGCGCTCTGAAAGATCTCGTCTCCATGGGTTGCGAGCAGGGCCTTGTTTGCCGTGACCACGTGCTTTCCCTGACTCAGGGCTGCAAGGATGAAGGTGCGGGCCGGTTCGTAACCGCCCATGAGTTCAACGACGATATCGATCCCCGGATCATTCAGGATGTCGCCGGCATCCGTCGTGAGCAGCGCGGCATCCACCGGTATCCCTCGCGATCTCCGGATATCGATATCCGCAATCCTTTTCACATCGATCTTGGCGCCGAGTCGTCCGGCGATGAGCTCTCCATTTTCCTGGAGGAGCTTGACGAGCCCTGTGCCGATCGTTCCGAAGCCGATGAGTCCTAAAGATATCTTTTTCATGTCTTTATTACCTGGAGTTGCATATTATCGCCTGTGCTGCCATTTCCGAAAAGACTGCCAGTTTCTATATCAATTTGTCAGGCTTTGTCAAAAGAATTCATCCGTCATCCGATCTTGGCCAGCTCCAGCCTGCCGCCCCATCTTCTCAGAAGCGCCTCCCGGAGCGGGATATGTTCGGACATTTCCAATCGCGGATCTTCATCCACAAGGGCAAAGGCGTCCGCTTTGGCCTCGCTAAGGATACGGCCGTCGCGGAGGATACTGGCCACCCGGAAATCAGGCAACCCGGATTGTCTCGTCCCCATAAATTCTCCCGGGCCCCGGATGGCAAGATCCTCTTCGGCAATCCGGAAACCATCGGTCGTTTCCTCCATGATTCGCAGGCGTTTTCGCGCATCTTCCGAGCGGCTGTACTGCGTCAGGAGAATACAGAAGGAAGGGATGTCGCTCCGCCCCACCCTGCCCCTTAACTGGTGAAGCTGCGAAAGACCGAAGCGCTCCGCATGTTCGATGACCATCAACGACGCCTCCGGGATATCAATGCCGACCTCGATGACCGTCGTTGAAACGAGGATCTGTATTTCCTTTGAGATAAAATCAGCCATAACCCGATCTTTCTCTGCCCCTTTCATTCGCCCGTGGACGAGACCGATCCGGCAGTCAGGAAAGATTTCCTCCCGCAGATGCTGTGCCATTCGCGTGGCATCCTTGAGGTCGAGGTTTTCTGACTCTTCGACGAGCGGGTAGACGATGAATATCTGATTTCCCTTCTGCACCTCGCGGTGGATAATTGCGTAGACGCGGTTTCGCTGGGCCTCTGAAAAGATCTTCGTCCGGACCGGCTTCTTGCCTGGCGGCA
Source organism: Syntrophobacterales bacterium GWC2_56_13 (assembly GCA_001830835.1). Lineage (GTDB taxonomy): Bacteria > Desulfobacterota > Syntrophia > Syntrophales > UBA5619 > JAKAFS01. Next base: position 55,595 of record MICJ01000003.1, read on the forward strand.
TTTCGTCGATGAGGGAGACATCAAGATCCCCGTATACGGTCATGGCCAGGGTCCTCGGAATCGGGGTAGCGGTCATGACGAGAACATCCGGGATAGCGCCCTTCTTCCTCAGTGCCGCCCTCTGAACTACTCCGAAGCGATGCTGCTCGTCGATCACGACCAGCCCCAGACGCTGGAAGGCCACCTCCTCCTGGATCAGGGCATGGGTCCCGACGGCGATATCGATCTCCCCGTTCTCCAGGCGTGCCTGAAGTTCCCTTCTTTCCGCCGTTTTCAGGCCTCCGGTCAGGAGTTCGCTCTTCAGTCCGAGTTTGTCCGACCAGAGCTTCAGATTTCGGTAGTGCTGTTCCGCGAGGATTTCCGTCGGCGCCATCATCGCGGACTGATATCCGTTTTCGCAGGCGATGATCATGGCGGCCATGGATACAACCGTTTTCCCGGAACCTACGTCTCCCTGAAGCAGGCGATTCATTACCCGAACCGCTGTCATGTCCCGTTCGATTTCCGCGATGACCCGGCGCTGCGCCGACGTGAGCGCAAATGGAAGCAGAGTGTAGAATCTCTGCAGCATCTCCCCGCCCGGACGGAAGGCTATCCCATGCTCTAAGACGTCCCCTCTCTTCCTCAGGGCCATGCCGAGCTGGAAATAAAAGAATTCATCATAAATGAGCCTTCTGTGGGCATCAGTCCTCATCTCCTGGCAGGCCTCCATCTCCTGATCTGCCGTGGGAAAATGGACCTGACGGACGGCGTCACTGATCTCCATGAGCCCGCGTTTCCGGCATATCCTTCCCGGAATGGGACTCCACATGAGATGGGCAAAATCCCGCACTACCTGCCACATGATTCTTCTGATGGTTTTCTGGTGCAGACCTTCCGTTTCAGAATAGACGGGAACGATTCTTTTGAAATGCAGCAGCTGATCCTCGTGCTCATCGAGAATTTCAAAATCGGGGTGGATCATCTCCCTCTCGAAGGGAAATCCAGTGATCTCCCCGGTCAGGATGAAACGCCGTCCCGGTTTGAAGGTCCCTCTCAGAAAGGCCTCGCGCCCCTTGAACCATTTGGCCTTGAGAATGCCGTGGCCGTCATCGAACGTCACTTCAAAGATCCTTCTTCTGCCGTAAAAACGCATGTCCGCCAGGGCGATCCTGCCCACGACGGTCTGTCTGATCCCGGGAACTGTCTCCGAGATCCGGCAAACCGTTCGGCGATCATCATACCGACGCGGCAGAAAATATAGCAAGTCTTCGACGGTGGAGAGGTTTTTTCTGGTGAGGAGTTCGGCAACCCGGGGACCGACTCCCCGGACGGACTGGACCGGCAGGGAAAGAAGATTAAGGGCACTTCCCCCCTCTTCAGGCGCGGAGAGCCCGCCGCCTTCCCCCGCCGGCAGGTTCTGCTGGATCGACTTCAATAATGAGAGATGATGGATGGCCTCCGCAAGACGATCCCTTTTGAGTTCGGTGAGCAGGCTGTCGTATCCGTCGAACAGATTCAGCAGCGCGACGGCAATCCTCTCGAGTTCACCTTTCTGTGTTTCGGGCGCTTCACGGTTTATGCCATCCTGCAGCTGTCGTGCGAGGGAGGTCATGACGGCCTCCAGATTCTTGACCAGCGAGATGCGGTCGAAGGAGTCCCCTGCGGCAAACGAAAGAGGCGCCTCCATCTTTTCCAGTATTTTCCCCAGTGATTCCATGCCTCATCCCATTCGGTCATTGAGATGAATCCATTATGATATCGAACAGAAAGCGATTGTACTGTTAGCAGATATTCCTTTTTTTCGCAAGGAAAGAATTGACTTTCAAGAGGATTTCAGTTAGATGAAAAAACCGCTTCCGAAATGGAGCGGATATGCCTTGCATCGCCGATCGATGTTTTTTCTTCTTTCCGGACGCAGGCGCAGAAAACACGGGAGTTCTTATGCAGGAAAAGATGACATACAGTGCAGCGGGTGTTGATATCGACCGGGCTAATTCTTTTGTCGAAAGGATAAAACCCCTGATCAAGGGGGCTTCGCGCCGCGAAGTGATGAGCGGCATCGGCGGGTTCGGAGGTCTCTTTCATCTGGATATCAGCAAAAACAGGGATCCTATCTTGGTTTCCTCAACCGACGGTGTGGGCACCAAGCTCAAAATTGCCCAGATGATGGACAAACACGATACGGTGGGGATAGACCTCGTGGCCATGTCCGTAAACGACGTCATCGTGCAGGGGGCGGAGCCGCTCTTCTTTCTGGACTATATCGCCACGGGCAAGATCCATATTGAAACGACCGTTCAGATCGTGGAGGGTGTCGTCAGGGGGTGTCAGGAAGCCGGGTGTGCACTTATTGGGGGAGAAACGGCGGAGATGCCCGGGTTTTACCCGGCCGGTGAGTATGATCTGGCCGGTTTCTGCGTCGGAGTGGTTGAGGCGGATAAATTGATCGACGGTTCCGATATTCGCGTCGGAGACCGGATCGTCGGTATTGCCTCTTCGGGTCTTCACAGCAACGGTTTTTCTCTGGCCAGGCGGGTCCTTTTTGACGAAGGAAAGCTCCATCCCAACGATCGGGTGGATGGTCTCGAACAGCCCCTCGGACTGGAACTTCTCAAGCCCACGAAAATCTACGTGAAACCGATTTTGAACCTCATAAAGGACTTTAACATCCTGGGACTCGTGCACATTACCGGCGGCGGTTTCCTGGACAATATTCCGCGAATCGTACCCGGCCCTTGCCGGGCCGTCATTAGGAGGGGAACATGGCCGGTGTCGCCCGTTTTCGATCTGATCCGCAAAACGGGGAACATTGAGGAGATGGAAATGCTCCGGGTCTTCAACATGGGGATCGGCATGATCCTCATCGCAGCCGAGAAGGACGAGGCGGAAATCTTAGAGAGGTTGGAAATGTTAGGCGAAAAGGCTTATGCTATCGGCATGATCGAAAAGAGGGAAAACGATCAGTTAGCGGTCTCTTTCGTGTAGAGGAGATGATTTTTCAATCTGGCGGCAATTACGTTGACGTTTTGAACGCAGGAACCATATCATGCTGCAGAAAATAGGTATCGGGGTTCTTGTTTCGGGAAGCGGCTCCAATCTGCAGTCCATTATCGATCATATCGAAAACGGGACACTCGATGCGGAAATCAGGGTAGTCCTCAGCAACAACCCGGAGGCCTATGCCTTAGAGCGATGCAGAAAGCATCGGATCCCGGCGACCGTGGTCGATCATCGCCAGTTCAGCTCCCGCGAGGAATTCGACCGCAGAGTGATCGAAATACTGAAAACGTCCGGCGTTGATCTTGTGGTGATGGCCGGTTTCATGAGGATCCTCTCTCCTGAATTCTTCCGGGCGTTTCCCCGAAAGATCCTGAACATCCACCCGGCGTTGCTCCCCGCTTTTCCCGGCACCCACGTACAGCAGAAGGCTGTGGAATACGGAGTCAAATTTTCGGGTTGTACGGTACATTTTGCCGATGAAGGGGTCGATACGGGGCCCATAATCATCCAGGCCGTTGTCCCGGTTCGCGAAGATGATACCGCTGACGACCTTGCTGCAAGGATCTTGAAAGAAGAACACAGGATTTACCCCCAGGCCATCCAGTATTACGCGGAGGGAAGAATCGAGATCGAGGGCCGGAAGGTCCGCATCAGATGCGACCGCCGGATGGAGGACATTGCGCTGCACAATCCTCCTTTGACCCGGTTTTGATTTCTTCCCCATCGGTCGGACAGGTGTTTTTTCCGTCACACATCTCTTGGATTCATTCATATGTGCGATGCAATTGTCATAGGCCGGGATTTGAGCTCCTTGACCGCCGCCCTGACTGCGGTCCGGATCGGATTGAAAACGGTCCTGGTCGCGGAGGACTCACTGGAGGCAGAACATCGGGAAGCTGGATATGCCTTTCCGATCGACCCAACTCCTCTGTCAGGTTTTGGACAGAAACAGATAATCTCACGGCTTCTGGCGGAACTGCACCTGACGCAAGAAGGCGCTCCCCCGGTTATGCTTTTGGACCCCGCCTTGCAGGTGATCCTCCCCGGACACCGGGTGGACATTTTTCAAGACCGGGAGCGGTTGATCGCTGAGATGATCCGCGAATTTCCTGAAATGGCACGTGAGATAATGCGTTTTCACCATGCCGTCGCAAGAGCCGGCGCGCTGGTGGAGAGGTGGATCGGCGAAGATTTCCCTGGCGGCCGGCGGGATTTCAGAGGGCTTCTCCGCCGGCTTGGTCGCCTTCCCGCCGCCATCACGGGTCGTTCTTCCCTTGCCTTCCGGGGAAATGAAAAGGTCGACTCATTCAGGAGGGTTATTGAAGCCCAGATGACCATCCTTTCCTATCTCGATATCAACGGCCACCTTCCCCTGTCTGCTGCGTATCTCCTTTCCCTGCCCGCAAGGGGCCTTTTCTACCCGTGCGCAGGCCGGAACTCCTGGCTGAAGTGGTTGTGCAAGGGGTTTACCGATAGCGGGGGAATTCTGCAAGAGGGATGTTCCGTCATTCGAATCGACACAGAGCCGGAAATCATGGTCGATCTGGAAAGCGCAGGGACATTGTCAACCCTTAGCGGCAAAAAGCTCATCGTCAGCACAAAGTGGGAAAAACTCAATCTCCTGCTGCTTGATCAGAAGCCATTCCGTCGGCTGGTTCGCCGGTTCGGTGCAATCCGTCCGGCTGCTTATCTCTTTTGCCTTCATATGGGCGTTCATGAAGGGGGGTTTCCGGAGAGGATGGCGCCTTATACCGTGGTGGTCCCGGATGAAAACCGCCCCGTAACAGAGGGTAATCTCGTTTTTCTCGAAGCCAGTTTCCCGGGTGAGACGGGCCGGGCGCCCGAAGGACGTCGCGCAATCACTGCCACTGTTTTTCTAAAGGATTCGCCGCTAAGGCTCAATGATGGTGAACTGAAGGAGTATGCCACAGGCATCATCGATTCCCTGGGGGGATTCCTCCCGTTTCTTCGGGAGAGTATCGATTATATTCATGTTGAAAAATCCATTGCCCTATCGAGGCAATGCCAGGAATTGGTCAACCAGAAATACCGGACCCGGAAGCGCCTCTTTTTCGGGATCAGTATCTTCTCGCCGGAAACACCCGTTCGGGATGTATTCTTGACGGGGGGGATGTTGCTGGCAGGGCAAGGTTTCGAAGGGGAGATTCTCTCCGGGATAAATGCCGCCTTCTTGGCGGAAAGCGAGGTTAGAAAACATGGATAAGAATTTTCCGTACGATTTTACCATTCAGAACCTGGGGGAATGTACCATTCCTTCTCCCGTAAACGTCAGTTATTTCACTACGGATGCCAAGAAAGTCCTGTTCAACATCTACCTCGATCAGTACGACCGCCTCAAGTCTCCTGACGGTATGCCCCTTGCCGTCGAGGTGGCCGGGCCACGGGAGAAGATCTTCTTCGATCCCTCTAAGACCAAGGCGGCCATTGTCACCTGTGGCGGACTCTGCCCGGGTATCAACGACGTAATCAGGGCGCTGGTCATGGAGCTTCATCACCGGTATGGAGTCCGGAATATCGTCGGGATAAAATACGGGTTTCAGGGACTGATCCCTAAATACGGTTATCCGGTCATTGAGCTTACCACGGATATCGTGAAGGATATCCATACGATCGGGGGTAGCATCCTTTCGTCTTCACGGGGACGTCAGGATATCGGGGAGATGGTGGATGCGCTCAAGCGGATGAATGTGGATCTCCTGTTCTGCGTGGGCGGAGACGGGACTATGAGGGCCACGGAATGGATCACTGAGGAAATCACACGGCGGGATCAGAATATCGGCGTGATCGGCATCCCGAAGACGATCGACAATGATCTGAACCTGATCCAGAAGACCTTCGGATTCGATACGGCCATTTCCGAGTCGGTCAAGGTGATCCAATGCGCCCATATCGAAGCCAGGGGGAGTCCCAACGGCATTGGTCTGGTCAAGATCATGGGGCGACAGTCGGGGCATATAGCGGCCAGCGCCGCCCTGGCACAGTCCGATGTCAACTTCGTCCTGATTCCGGAGGTTCCCTTTGACCTGGAGGGGGAAAAGGGTTTATTAAAGGCCGTCGAGAAACGTCTTCGTGACCAAGCGCACTGCGTGATTCTTGTAGCCGAGGGGGCCGGACAGGAATACCTCCGGCAGGATGGTCATCCTGTGGACACGGATGCCTCGGGCAATTTACGTCTGCTCGATATCGGCATCTTCCTGAAGACCACCCTGGAGGGATATTTTCGGAAGATCGGCATGGAGGTCAACCTCAAGTACATAGACCCGAGCTACATCATCCGCAGTGTTCCTGCAAATGCCAGCGACAGCATGTACTGCGGAGCGCTCGGACAGTATGCGGTCCATGCCGGCATGGCCGGAAAGACAGGCATGCTCGTCGGACTGATGAAGGACGAATATGTCCATATACCCTTGAAAATGGTTAGTTCCGGCACCAAAGTCGAACCGGTTGGCAATGTCTGGATGCGGGTCCTCGAAGCGACGGGCCAGCCCCCACTGATGAAAAACGTTTGAAATATTTTATCATATCGGGACCGGCTCAGGGGAAAGCGCAAAGCAGCATACGGACTTTTAAAAGCCGTTAAAAAATGCTTGCATTCTGGAGAGTTTTGGTTTACTAACCGGCAGCATTTCAGAGAGGAGCCTGTGTATGTCGAGAATCTGTGAAGTATGCGGTAAAAAACCGGTGGCGGGTCACAAGGTCAGCCATGCAAACAACAAAAGCAAAAAGATCTGGTACCCCAATCTTCAGAAGATACGCTGTATCGACGCCAAGACGGGGACGGTGAAGCGCGTGAAGTCCTGCACCCGGTGCATCCGTTCGGGTTTTATTAGAAAGGCCGTCTGAAAAGAATTGCAGCAAAGGGATTACGGGCCGGAACAGCTGAGCGATGCTGTCCCGGCCTTTGTGATTTCATCTCACCTCTGTGGAGCGTCTGATATCTCGATCTTTTTAATATCCTGCAGCTTGATCTGGAAGGTGCCGTACCTGGTCCGGCCGTACAATTTCTGGTTTTTATTCAGCGTCAACTCGGACGATCCCCCGTCGTGCAGTTTTACTATGCCGGTCAATCTGTCCGCATTAAAGAGGAACAGAATCTGCTCAATGTTGTCAAAGGAGATGGTGTAGTTCCCCTCCCCGCGCTTCCCTTCCAGGAAGGTCTCACCTTCAATGCTTACGTCACTGCACTGAGCGACCACATCCATCTGATCCAGGATGGTAGCGGTATACTTCTTGACCGGTACGGGAATCTTTTCCGGAGAGGCTGGTCCTTGAAGGGAGCCCATCCCCAGGAGGACAGGCATAACTGTCATCAGAATAAGGAACAATAGGAATCTTTTCATGAGGCCTCCAATCGTTGTAGTAACCTGTGTGCAAAAATGGCGATTTCAGCGGACAGATCTGCATCTCACAACGATTAATGACTATCATGCCCCCAGGGAAATTTCAAGATTAAAAGAGAGGGAAAAATAGAAAGGAATTCTCTCCTTGACATCGAGGTCCACCTTGATATGATAAAATTATTTTAGAGCCGGATGTGACGGCATGACAGGGAGTCAAACTGAGAAATGGCTATCTCGGCAGCAAGACTGCCCATCACCCGCTGGCGTTTGCGGGAGGGCAACAGAGATATTCAGGATCTGCTGGTCAGGGAACTGGGCCTCAGCCCGATCATATCCCGGATTCTCATGAGTCGCGATATCGTCGATCCTGATGATGCCCTCCGGTACCTCTCCCCTTCCCTTCGCGACCTCCACAATCCTTTTCTGATGCAGGATATGAAAAAAGCGGCGGATCGAGTTATCCGCGCCATCTACAATCAGGAGAAGGTAGTCATCTACGGGGATTATGATGCGGACGGCATCACTTCCGTTGCCGTTCTTATCCAATTTCTGCGACAGATCCATCGGGGGGTGACCTTCTATATCCCTGACCGTATCACGGAGGGTTATGGACTTAACCGGGAGGCGGTAGAGCGACTGAGATCCGAGGGGGTCGGTCTGATCATCACCGTAGATTGCGGCATATCCGATCATGAACCGATCGCCTATGCACGACAGCTGGGCATGGACACGATCATCCTGGACCATCATGAGCTCTCCGATACCCTTCCGGAGGCGTTCGCTGCTGTCAATCCTCATCGCACGGATTGTGGATTTCCCTTCAAACATCTCGCCGCCGTTGGCATTGTATTCAACTTTCTTATTGCCCTCCGCGGCGCCCTGAGGCGGGAAGGATTCTGGAAGAATGATGCCTATCCCAATCTCAGGGAATACCTTGATCTTGTGGCGCTCGGGACCATCGGTGATATTGCGCCGCTTGTGGATGAAAATCGCATATTTGCCAAAATAGGGCTCGAAC
>MICJ01000003.1:63964-73428 GCA_001830835.1 Syntrophobacterales bacterium GWC2_56_13
AGAGCAAGAGGGTCGGTCTGAGCGCTCTGAAGTTGGTTTCTGGAATCGATCACCAGGTGATCGATTCCAACAGGGCCTCCTTTTCTCTGATCCCCAGGATCAACGCTGCCGGAAGAATTGATTCGGCAAAGGAGGCCGTAGAGCTCCTCTTGACGGAAAATCCTGTGCAGGCCGAAGAACTGGCCAGGAAGTTGGACGGGTTCAACCGGAAACGGCAGGCTTTGGAAAAGGTGATTTTCAATGAGGTTATCGAACAGGTTGGTGACCATTTAGAATCCGGAGAGATCGGGCCGCTGGTATTTTCCTCCCCCAAATGGCACCCCGGAGTCATCGGCATCGTCGCATCGAGGCTGGTGGATCGTTTCGGAAGACCGGCCATTCTGATCAGCCTGAAGGACGGCATCGGCAAGGGATCGGGACGGAGCATCGCCGATTTCGATATTTATCAGGGGCTGAAACGCTGCGAGTCCCTTCTGTTATCCTACGGAGGCCACCGCTATGCCGCAGGCATTTCCATCCGCGAGGAGGACATCGATAGATTTTCGGCGCTGCTCAGGGATGTGATCCAGGAAAATGGTCAGAAAACCGATTTCACGGTCTGTACGACCATCGATTCGCAGTGCAGCCTTTCGGACATCAATCGTGAGCTCCTGTCTCAGTTTGACCGCCTGGCACCCTTCGGGAGCAGGAACCCAGAACCGGTTCTCTGCGTCAGAAACGTCAGTGTCGCTTCTCCGAGCATTGTCGGGAACAACCACCTGAAGATGCGCGTTAGCGGTGACGGGGTGTCCAGGAATTCTATCTGGTTCAGCAGCGGACAGTTCCTTCCGGAGCTCTCTGCGGCGGTTTTGGATATTGTTTTCACGCCGCAGATCAATTACTGGAACGGTTCGGCGGATATCCAACTGAAGATGAGAGATGTTGCCGTTCAGGCGAATTCCTGAATTGATCAGCGCAGGATCAAGCGGTATGACTCGATACGGAATACCGGGTTGTAGGACTGCTTCGATTTCGCCAGATTGGGAACGTTCATGTCGCTTTCTTTATTGATATACAGGAATTCACTAAAGAGTCTTTTCGCGCATTCATTGTCGAGGAATTGATAAAGGCCCTTGAATTCGGGGAAAGCCTTTTCGAAATTGAGCGTCGCGGTAGTCCTGTTCAGGCGCGACCCGATCCCGAAAGCGGAGACTTCGCCGTCGATTCGGATCAGAATCCCCTTTGACTCAAGTTGATCCATATTTTTCAGGGTGGTAATCAGGGCGTTTTTTTCACAGGCCAGGCTGCTTTCCAGGTCCTCGTCGCAGGCGTATTGCTCGCACCAGATCTCCAAAAAATTCAGACATTCATCGGTATATTCCGGGCGGATGGTTTGGACCTCCACGCGGTCCTTGCTCAGGTAATCCCGCGTAAACTGGTGGATGAGATTACGCTTCTTGGCGAACCTGTTTCCCCTGAGGCGAATCATGTCTTCTGCAAGATAGACGTAATCGGTGAATTCCTTCTGCTCCTCTACGGTAAAGTAGGAGTCGAGCTCTGAACGGTCCAGTTTTTCCAGGTAATCCTCCGGTGCATACCAGTATCTGTCGAATCCGAGCTTCCGGGCAAAATGGTGAAGTTCGGAAGGCGAAGGATACGCTTTTGAGGAAAGGGGAAGAATGAGATGCCTGTCGTTCGGATGATTTTCCTCTTCACCGGCGATGAAAAGGGCGCCGTCCGAGATGGCGTAAAGAGCCCTGTGCATCCAGTTGCTCCAGGCGATTATGGATGCCAAAGAATAGATGCTCAGGCTGTAGGGTTGTTCCTTAAAGAACACTTTCAGGATATCGTAATCGGAAACGTCAAGCTGTTTAAAGTTCATGGCTTCTTGATTAAAAGCATGGGAACCCAGGCGGTCATCTCTTGGAAACCGCTAAGGCGATAGAGGTTACAGGAGCCCGGTTCGGCGATGAGCCCGATCCAGCTCAGGCCGTCGGCCTCCAGGCGTTCAAGGAGCGCCTGGAGAATCATCTTTCCGATCCCCTGTTTCCTGCGGGTGCTGAGGACAGCCACATCCTGGATATAGGCATCGCTGATGCCGTCACTGATTGCCCTTCCCATCCCTATGATCTGGTCTCCCTCTGCGGCAACCACGAAACAGTGACTGCCCGAGATCAGCCGCGGGATCAGCTGCTGTCTGACTTCATCGGATGGGTTCCACCACCCCTGCGCTTGGTAGAGCTCGATGATCTGCCCGATCTGTTGTTCGGTGGGCGTCTGGAGAAAAATGCACTTTACTGTGCCGTCATTACTTAATGTCATGTCCCATCGTCCGCAAGGTGTCTCCTGTTCTTTACGGTCATGCAAAGTGCATGCTCCCGGAATAAACCAGTAGGGCATCTTCTAGAAGGTTCGAATACCGGTCGATGCTTATAAGCGCTGAAAGGTCCGGTGTCAAGGATATTGTTTTCGCCGAACGATTCAAGACTTGCGTAAAATGCTCCTACAGCCACCGTTTCCGGCGACGGTATTCTGGATTTCGCTTCCCTGATAGAGGATCGTCCCGTCCGTCACCTTGCCGTTTCCCGGCTTCAGGAGTCCGGACACCGCCTTGAGGGTCGCGGTCTTTCCCGCTCCGTTGCTTCCCAAGAGCGAGACGATGCGGTTCTTCTCAACGGAAAGCGAAACGCCCTTCAGCACCTGGATGACATCTGAATAGACGACGGAAATATTGTTCAGTTGCAGGAGAATCCGGTCCATAAAAAGAAACCCTTTAATAAGAAAACGGCCAGAGGCGGAAGTTCGAACGGATAATCCGCCATAACTCCGCCAATCCGCGGGTCTCCAGGAGGATGAACAGGACGATGGCCAGTCCGAATACAAATTCCCGGAGGAGGGCTATGTACAGCCCCGATGTCGAGAATAGGCCTGAATTCATCATGGTGCCAGCCATGAAGCGCAGCGCTTCGTTGAGGAGCGTGATGAAAACGGCGCCGAAAATGGAACCGGAGATGCTTCCCAGCCCGCCGATGATGACCATAGCGATGTACTCCACGGAAAGGCCGAGATTGAAGGGCTCCGCCGTGATGCTGCCCATGTAGAATGCCCACAGGGCGCCGGCGAAGCCGGCGTAAAAGGAACTAATTCCGAAGGAGAGGCGCTTGTAGCGGAAGATCGTGATCCCCATGGTTCCTTTCGTGAGGGATTCCCAGTGGATCAGGACATACTCGATGATGAACTGGCCCGCCAGGGTCGCGATCGTCAGATAAAGTCCCTTCAGGCGGCCGGAAGGGATGCCGAAGATCATGCCGACCAGGGCGGTCGTCAGCCCGGCTGCCGGGATGCAGAGGAGCATCGGCAGATGGAGGGCGGTGGAGAAGATAGCCCCCGCATAGGCGCCGACACCGAAGAAGGCGCCGTGCCCAAGGGAGATCTGGCCGGTGAAACCGATCAGGATGTTGAGGCCGATCACGGCAATGGCGGCAAGGCCGATCATATTGAAGATATAGAGCATGTAGGTGCTTGCCGACAGGGGGACGAGCGCAATGAGGAGCAGAATGCCGATCCCGGTCCAGATACGCACGAAATCGGTCGTAAAGACCGCAAGTTCCTGCTGATACCGTTCGCGGAAATTCCGCAGGGATGCATTTGGAGTTTTCTCATATATCAGACCCGTTCAATCTCCTTCAGTCCGAACAGACCGTAAGGTTTCAACAGTAGAATCAGCACCAGCACGATGTAGGGGACGACGTCGCGTAATGAAGGCGAAATATATCCGCCGGTGAATGTTTCCAGAAGCCCGATGATGATCCCGCCGATGATGGCGCCGTCCATACTGTCCAGTCCGCCGAGGATGACGACGGGGAAGACCTTGAGGCCGATCGCGGAGAGATCGTGGACGTTTACCCCGTTGATAATTCCCAGCACCATGCCGCTCATCCCGGCGACCAGCGCCGCAATCGCCCAGGAGAGGACAAAGACCCGCTTGACGTGAACCCCGAGCGACAGAGCGGCCCTCTGGTTGTGCGCGATAGAGCGCATATAGATCCCCTGGGAGGAGAATTTGAAGAACAGTCCAAAAAGGATCAGAAAAAGCGTTCCGATGATCATGGATACCCTTTCCTTATAAAACCTCAATGACGCGAACGAAGGCATCGATCTCGCCGATCTGTCCGTCCCGATAACGGATCTTTCCCTTTACACGGACCTCTTTGAGGATCAGTTACTCCACCGCCGTCTGCTGGGAGAGATCCATATAAGTCGTGTAGGGAATCATCCTCTCTACCGCCCAGCTTCCGGTATTGCCGAAATCGATGTTGATCATGGCGGTCAGGAAGGACCGCCCCTCTCCGAAGATGACCGCCTCCTTGATGAACGGGCTGAATTTCAGTCGGGTTTCGATGAAATCAGGGGAAAAGGCATCTCCGCTCTTGTTGCGGATGATCTCCTCCTTGCGGCCGATGATCATCAGATGGCCGTCCCGGTCGAGATACCCTGCATCGCCTGTCCTCAGCCAGCCCTGGGTGAATGCCGCCTCGGTAGCCTGATAATCCTGGTAATACCCCTGGAAGATGGCACGGCTGGAGACCAGCACTTCCTGGTCTTCCGCGATCCGGACCTGAACGCCGGGTAGAGGCGTTCCGACCGTTTCCGGCTTGACTTCCTCGTCCGGCTGGATCTGGAAGATTCCCCCTCCTTCGGTCAGCCCGTAACACTGCTTCAGGTTCAGACTGATCGCCCGGAAGAAACTGATCACGTCGGGACTGATGGGATGGCCTCCCGTATAGGCGCTCAGGAAGTTCGCACAGCCGATCCGGTCGAGCAGGGGACGATATATAATCATGGCGGCCAGATGATAAAGCCCTCTGATGAGCGGCGGCGTCGGTTCCTTGCAAACCTGCCGGGACACGACCGCCCGTCCGACGCGCTCGGCTTCGCTGAAGAGACAACGTTTGACCCAGCCCGCATCCCCCATCCGGACCCGGATCCGGGAAGCCAGTTCCTCCCGGAAACGGGACGAGGTGATGATCCGCGAGGGGCCGATATCCCGGGAGTCCTCCAGAACCGTTTCCGGTGTTTCCGGAAAGTTCATCGTCATCCCACCGAAGAGCGCCACGCCCAAACCCCACATCTGATCGACAATCCAGGCTGGCGGCGAAATGAAAATCCAGTTCTCTCCCGCTTGGATGGAGACGGCCCTGATCCAGCTTTCCCCCATAGCCGTCAGGTTCCGGTGCGACAGCATGGCCAGTTTCGGCATGCCCGTTGTGCCGGAGGTCTGGATCATCATGGCTGTTTCTTCGGGATTTCCCCGGTGCAATTCACCGGGAAAGAGTTCGGGCCTGCCGCAATCGAGTCTCTCCCCCCCGGAGAGCAGATCGTGGAAGGAGACCAGCCAGGGATCGTCTCCGCTGAAGCTCATCCCCGTCGGATCGATAAAGACGACGTTACGCACATGGCTGAGTTTCCCGGGGCGGCGATCATCTTGTCGACCTGCTCCTGGTCCTGGACAATGACAAAGGTTGCGCGGATGCGGTTCAGAGAGGCCGACAGCCGCTCCACGACGGCCGACGTGAAGAGGTTCAGGGTGACGCACCCAACCGCCTGAACTCCCAGTTCCGAAAAAAGCCATTCGGGGTGATTGTCGGTGATCAATCCCACGGCTTCCCCGCGCCGGAAACCGAGGGCAATGAGCCCCAGACCGGCTTGTCTTACGTAACGCAGATAGTCCTGCCAGTTATAGGTCTGACAGATGCCGTAGGCCTTCTCCCGGATCGCCACCCCGTTAGTGCCGAAGCGAGCCGCCTGAGCGCTTAGAATCTGGGGCAGCGTGCCTGTTAAGAGAGGGAACTGTTTTTCTTTCTCCGCAAGAATTGTTTGTTACTTCTGGAGGCTGATCTTTTCCTTCCCGGGGACATAGAAATAGGTCAGAGGGATACAGGAAGCATCCTCCTTCACTTGGACGATCCGCGCCTTGAAAGAGGCGCCGTGATCCGTCGGGGTGTATGTTACGGCGGGGACCAGACCGCCGAAATCCTCCTCGCGGAAGGATTCCATGGCGCGGTTTATCGTTTCCCGATTGACCTCCTTGAATTTTTCTTGGGCGCGGATCATCGCCTTCTCCATGATCATCCCCACGACGCCCCCCTCCCAGTAGGAGGCATCGAATTTATCGACGGTTTTACAGCCTCATCTTGCGAGAAAAGCGAGTTTCACGATCGGGGGCGGATGCCCAGCTTCTCGCTCCGGTAATAAAGAGAATCGTCAGTGATACTGAGTAGTTCCGCTGCCCTGGTTTTGGAACCGCCTGCCTTCTTGAGCGCCTTTTCGATCAGGCCCTTTTCGATTCTTGCCAATTCTTCGTTGAGGTTGAGTCCGGCGTCAGGCAGTTCGGGGATGGGGAAGCAGCCCTTGGGTTCGACGCCCGGGGGCAGGACAAGATTCTCCGGAAGGATGATGTTTGAGGTCTCCAGGGCGATGCTCCGTTCGATGATGTTCTCTAACTCCCGGACATTGCCCGGAAAAGGATACTGCATCAGCAACTCCAGGGCATAGGCGGATATCGTTTTTATCTCCTTGCTGAATTCCCGTGAATACTTCTCAATGAAATGCTTCGTCAGGATCGGGATATCCTCCCTGCGCTCCCTAAGAGGAGGCAGATGGATCGGGATCACATTGAGGCGGTAATAGAGGTCTTCCCTGAAAAAGCCGGACTTCACATGATCCGCCAGATTGCGGTTCGTGGCGGAGATGATGCGGACATCGACCCGGATATCGTCCGACCCTCCGATACGGCGGAAAGTCTTTTCCTGGACAACCCTCAGGAGCTTGACCTGCAGAAGCGGCGGAAGTTCCGAAATCTCATCCAGAAATACGGTTCCCGCCTGGGCGACTTCAAATAGCCCGGCCTTGTCGGAATAGGCCCCGGTAAAGGCGCCCTTGCTGTAACCGAAAAGCTCACTTTCCAGGAGGTTCTCCGGTATGCCTCCGCAGTTGATGACCAGGAAGGGCATCTCGCTTCGGGAGCTGTTTTCATGAATGGCCCTGGCTACCAGTTCCTTGCCCGTTCCGCTTTCGCCAAGGATCAGGACATTGGCCGGGGTGTCGGCCACCTTTTTGATTGTCCCATAGACCTTGAGCATCTCACGACTGTTGCCGATCATGTTCCCGAAACAGACTGCATCCTCCACTTCCTTACGGAAAAGGGCGTCGCCCTGCTTCTCTCCTCTCCTGGTCAGGGCGTTCTGGATTATCCGCTTGAGATCTTCGATTGCGAAATCCTTTTCGATATAATCGTATGCCCCCTCCTTCATGGCTGTTAGGGCCGTTTCCCCGGACGCATAGGCCGTAATCAGAATGACCATTGTTTCGGGAGAAATATCCTTGATTTCCCGGAGGAAGCCGATCCCGTCCATCTTAGGCATCCTGAGATCCGTTATGACCAAATCGATCTTTTCCTTTCGACACTGGTTGAGGGCTTTTCCGCCATCGCCGACGGTGGTGACCCTGTATCCCTCACGGGTCAGCATAATCTCCAGAAATTCCCTCATCCCCTGGTCGTCATCAACCACGAGGATCCTGGCCATGATTCTCCTTCCTTTCCTCTAAGCAACAACCGTTTCCGCAGGGCTAACCCGGCAGGGAAACCATATCCGGCAGATGGTTCCTTCCGCCGATTTGCTTTGAACATGGATTTTCCCCTCGTATCCTTCCACGATCCGGCCGACCACCGCCAGCCCCAGCCCTGTCCCCGTTTCCCGGGTCGTATAAAAAGGTTCGAAGATCTTTGTGAGATCCTGCCTGTCGATGCCGCAGCCTGTATCGATGATCCTGATTTCGACGCCCTCTGTTTCATTGATCTTTGCGGGACGCGCTTCAATCGTCAGAACGCCTCCTTGAGGCATTGCCTGAACCGCGTTGAGAACCAGATTCCAGATGACCTGTCTGATTTCTGTCCTATTGGCATTGATGGAAAGCGGCGTGTCCGGCAGACGCATGACGACTTCCAGAGGTTCATGCCAATCCTGAGTGCAGCGAAGGGACTCTACTACTTCCCTGATCGTACTGACGACGTCGATTTCCTCCCGGATGCCGGGGGCGGGTCTCGCCATAAGGAGAAAATCCTTCAGGAAGTTTTCCAGATGATCCTTCCCCCGGAGGATGATCTGCATCAGTTTTTCATTGGTGTCCTTGTGGGAAGGATCCTGCATGAGCATCTGAATCGAGCCGCTGATGGAGGAAAGCGGATTCCGGATCTCATGCGCAAGACCGGCTGCCACCTCGCCGATGAAGGCAAGCCTCCGGCTCTTCTCAAGGGATTCCCTCATTTCGCTGATTTCCGTCAAATCCTGGAAGATAACGATGTTCCCGATCTCGACGTTTTCATGATCCCGGAGGGGAGAGACGGAGCAACTCAGGAGCAGACTCCTGCCATCACCAGTGTGAAATGAGGTTTCGAAATGGGTTTTCGCAACCGGTCTGTACTCAGCGGCGTTCTGTTTTTCCCTGAGGACGGGAAAGTCCGGGAAAACATCGGAGAAATTTTGGTTTATGACCTTACTGAAAGAGAAACCGGTGATTTCGGCGGCCGCGCGGTTGAGGGACTTGATCTTCCCATCCTTATTGACGGTCAGGATGCCTGTGTCCACCGACTCGATGATGCTCCGGTGCAGAAGATTGAGTTGATCGAAGTCGCTCTGCTTCCTTGCCAGAAGGGTTCTGGTCTGCTTCTCTTGTTCTACGACGAAGCTTGTGAGAAAGGCAATAAGATAGAAGGAAAGGACGTGGGTGGAAATCCTGGTGATAAAATAGCCGGTGTCCAGAAGCTTGTCATATACGGGAATCGAATGGAGGGGATAAATCACCCCGTAGAACTCCAGGTTTGCAAAAAGACCATATAAGATGGCGGAGGCGGAGGCGATGACCAGTCCTCCCCTTCTCCCGAGAAAGAGGACCGAATAGATGATGACGAGCGGATAAAAGGCCGAATAGATGCTGCGGATGCCGCCCGTGGCATATATCATGCCGGTGATTAGAAGGACGTCGCAGAGACTCTGAGTGTAGATATTCAACAAAAGGTTCCGTACATATTTCAAAAGGAGAAGGTAGAGGATAAAGAGGATATAGGTCAGAATGATCGTCCTGAATAATGCGGTTGCCGAGATCGCCGAAAAGGGCTCCATCCCCTTGATGTCGATAAACGCGGCAATCCCCAGAAGGAAGGTTACGATGGCCACTCGCGCAAGCATCAGCAAGCGGAGGCGGGATGTCATGTTTTCCGGAAGCAAGGGCTTATCGGTCATTTTTCTCACTGACTCATGGGACGGCAGGAATCAAAGAGTGGTTGCCTGCCGGATTAGCCCCAAGTTACTTTCAGTGCCATGAAAAGTCAACATCGTTGATGGGAAAGAATGTTCTCCTAAACATAACCCCGCGACCTCCTCTCCGCAAGGTTTCCGCCGACAGAAGAGTTGTTGTTGACATCC
>MICJ01000004.1:0-8490 GCA_001830835.1 Syntrophobacterales bacterium GWC2_56_13
GTTGAAATGATGCTCGATGCCACCGGGCATTTTGCCGATCCGTTGACCGAGGAACGTCTGTTTGCCTGGCATTCCGCTCTGTTTCCAACCGGGCGCAGTGGTATGACCAAAATCGCGGTTGGCCGCTGGCGTGATGATAAGTCCGACCCCATGCAGGTGGTTTCCGGCCCGATTGGCAGGGAGAAGGTGCATTATCAGGCCCCTGAAGCTAAACGTGTTCCCAGGGAGATGAGCGCTTTTCTGAAATGGTTTAACGGCCCCCAATCCATCGATCCGGTTTTGGCGGCAGGTCTGGCACATCTCTGGTTTGTAACGATCCATCCTTTCGAGGACGGCAACGGCCGGATTGCCCGGGCGATTGCCGACATGGCTCTGGCGCGTTCGGAAAATAGCACGCAGCGTTTTTATAGTATGTCGGCGCAAATTCGCCTGGAGCGAAACGCCTACTACGATATGCTGGAAAAAACCCAAAGAAACGGCCTGGACATAACCCCCTGGCTTGAATGGTTCCTGGGATGTCTCGATCGCGCCATTGCCGGCGCGGAACATATCCTGGCCGGCGTCTTCCATAAGGCCCATTTCCGGGAGGCTCATACCCACAAGCCATTCAATGAACGCCAGCGAGCCGTCATCAACCGGCTGTTCGACGGTTTTGAAGGCAAGCTGACTTCTTCCAAGTGGGCCAAACTGGCCGAATGCTCGCAGGATACCGCCCTGAGGGATATTGATGATCTGGTGAAGCGCGGTGTCTTAGTAAAAGAGCCGGGAGGCGGTCGCAGCACAAGTTATGCCCTGGCGAACGATGGATAAAGTGATCGCTCCACCGGGTGATCTCGACCAGAACGTTCTTCGGGAAGGTGGGGTCCTGGCGGCAGGCGCAAGCCGTTTCGATTTGCCCGTCATGAAGGGTCTGTTTCGCATACCACCGAGAGCAGAACATCATCCACCGCCACAAGGAGGCCGCGGTCGAGGAGCAGGGAAACGCGGCCATCCCCGGAAAGAGGGGCGGCTGCGATGCCATGCCGGCATCTGCGCAGAAGCTCGCGTTCCCCGGCGTCGATCGCCTGCGGCCCTCTCCCATCCCTGGTCCGGGTGTCGGTGAGCTGCCACCCCTCCCTGCCGGCACGGGTCAGCGACAGCTCCGGGGGGCCTGTCTCTTTTCGCCAGCTATCCTGCCAGAGAAGCACCTGTTGTCCGAGCGGCGCCAGTACCTCGGGTCTCTCCCTGCTTTCCGAAGCGAAGCGGCCATGAAAGAAGCAGGCGAGCCGGTTGATGTCCAACGGGGCGGGAAAGGCATAGCTGTATGCCGGGAGCGGTTTGAGGCCGGTAATGCCGTGCCGGCCGCTCTTCTCGCAATACGGGCTGCCGCGCTGGAGAAAAACCGGCGTTATGACCGGCGGCGCCAGATGCCTGATGAACGGCATGAGCCTCGCCTGCTCCCCATAGTCAGCGGCCCGATCATGAGGTATGCCCACCAGAAGGGACCAGACCGGATGGATGCCCGCCTCCCGGCAATGGCGAAGGAAACGGATGTTAGTTACCGCGTCAGTGCCCTTGCCGAGGAGTTGGAGAAGCCTGCTGGAGAGCGACTCGATGCCGGGCTGGATGCGGACGATGCCTGCCTTGCGCATTTGCCCGACCTGCCCGGCCGAAAGGTTGGCCTTCGTCTCGTAAATGAACGAACCGCCAAAGCCGTTCGCCGCAAGCTCCGCCAGAAAGGTGTCGTAGTACTGGTAGGGCATGATGGCGTCGACGGCAAAGAAGGTCTCGACTCCGGGGTGTTTTTCCTTTTGTTCCCAGAGTTCTTTCAGCATGCGCTCCGGGCTTTTGAACCGGTAGGCCTCGGAGACCCCCGGCTCGCCGCAGAACGTGCAGCGGCGCCTCTGTCCCCACCAGCAGCCCCGCGAGCTCTCAAAGGGGAGGAATACCCGGCGGGGCGAAACATCGTGGTCGGCAAAATAGTCGCTGTAGTCCGGCTGCGGAACGAGGTCGAGGTCGGAGGGCGACTCACAGGCAATAAGTTTTGTCGCGGGCAGTCTGCCGCACGTGAGGATATCACGGCAAAAGTCGGCAAAGGCAAAATCTGCCTCACCCTGAAAGACATAGTCCAACTCGGGGACCCCCTCGGCAAGAGCCCGGCCCATCTCGCCAAGGCAGTTGCTGCCGCCGACGACACAGATCGTCCCGGGCAGGACCCGTTTGATCGACCGCGCCAGGGCTATGGCCCCGTTCGCACCCTGATAGGTGTTGGAAAGGCCGACGATCCCGGGCCTGAGAAGCGCCGCTTCGGCGGTGATCCTCTCCACGCATCTTCGGCAGCCGGCCAGGGCCTTATCCAGCATGGCCTGGGTGAGATTCCGGCCGGCCTGGCCCGCCGCCCGGTAAAAATCGCGTAGATATTCGGGGATCTCGTTGCCGTTGAAGAGGTCCGCCGAAAGCGGGGGGTGGTCCTTATGGGCGAGCGGCGCAAAGAGACACTCGAAGATCAGGCTGTTGGCCCTGCCGGCGGCAAGCTCTTCCCAAAGGTCCGGACCTATCTCTTCAAGAAGCATGGCGCTCGGATACAGAACCTTGCTGCGGATGCCGCCCCGCGCCAGGCTCGCTTTCAGGATACTCACCCCCAGCGATGGGGCGGCGTAAAGGTCGAAGAGGGGTGCGATCAGGACGACAGGAATCTGCGCCATTGGCAAACCTTCTCTGAACAGCAGACCTCATAAAGCTGCTGATCGGCGCAGCCTTCCAAACGCTGATCCCGGACGGTGAGAACGTTGAAACCACTTGCCTGAAAAACCTGCTGCGTCCGGGTTCCGAGATTCTCATCCAACTTGAATTTCATCCGGCAGCAACCTCAACAAACCGCTCGCGAGACATCTCGGCGCCATAGGCTATCGCTGCATGAATGTCCTCTTTTGTAAGTTGAGGGTACTCTGCGAGCACTTCTTCGATAGTAGCGCCATTTGCCAGTAAATCGAGAACAAGCGATACCCCAATCCGCGTTCCTCGGATGCAAGGTTTGCCGAAGCAGATGTTCGGGTCGACCGATATGCGTTTGAGAAGCGCATTCATTTCTATACCTCCGTAACTTACGGGATTTGTTTGTTAAGCTATTACCTTTCCGACAGGGAAACTATAGGGGAAACGCTAATGGTATGTCAACATGTTTTCTCCGGACAAGATATTGTATTTTTTATTTGCGCTCCTTCCTCACCATCCGCCGCCACGGAACAGGCCGTGCAGACAGCCTACGAAAGCAAAAACTCGGATGTGGAATGAGGCGAGTAGACAAACGGGATCGGTATCGCATATAATATCTATGACCGCCTCATTCATTACCGTGAAGGCCTGCTTCCGATCCTGATCCAATCGTGTCATGGAGTATCCAAATGGCCAACAAAAAACGAACGGACAATGCTCTGATCAAACTGCTTGCATCCGCCGGACCGGAGATCCTCCGGGATCTCGTTTCCACACTCGCCTTCCGGGATCCTGAAGTTCGACGCGAATGCTTCGAGTACCTGAAGGCGCATGCCCCCCTTTCCACGACACAGAAACAAACCTCCGATGGGGAGGTTGTTCTGGCGCTCTGGGAGGAACTTTACCCGGACCTCGAGGAGATGGATGACTGCGGCGGGGGTGATTATCATGTTGTGGATCACGTGGGCGACCTGCTGGGGCAGATCCGGGAAAGACTGGCCGATGGGAATGTCTCACAAGAGGTTCGCCGGGAACTCCTTGGGGAGATTCTGCCGTTCATCAAAAGCGGCAATGCCGGCCTCGACGATGAGCTTTACGATACGGCCTACGCCGCCTGCCGGGAAGAGGCGGAGTGGCGGTGGCTGGCATGCTCCTTCGAGGCGATGAAACGGGATTGGCCTCTCGATCACGCCCGGAGAATCTACCGAAGGCTGGGGGATCGCGAAAAATATTTGGAACTGCGCCGCCTGAAGATGGTTTATGGTGCGGATTATCATGATCTCGCCCAGTTCTACCGGGAGGAGGGCAACCGCGAGCATGCCCTCGCCGTTGCCGAAGAGGGATTTAAGAAGGGACAGGGACGCATGGACGAGCTTCGGCGGTTCTTGGCCGAGCATGCCCAGGAATCGGGCAATCGGGAACGGTATCTCGATCTCCAGTTCGCACAGGCCATCGATTCTCTGACCCTGGAGAGCTATAAGACCTTCGAAAAGATCTGTGACCCTTCGGAGTGGAAGCGCTTCGAAGCCGGGATCCTTGCACGACTGGAGAGCGCCTGGAGTCAGGAGAAGCTGAAAATCCTGATGTACCGCCGTGAGTATGAACAGGCGGTGGCCGTCCTGATGAAGGGGAGTCACCCCCTTCAAGCCTGGGATGGATCGGAGGAATTAGAGGTGGCCCGGCAGTTGGAGAGATTCTTCCCCGAAGAGATCCTCCGGTATTACATCTCCGGATTGGGCAACCTGAATGTCAACGCCACGCGCAAGGAGTATGCTCGCAAGGCCAAGGTCATGGCCAAAATCCGTCGTGTCTATCTGGATATCCTGAAGTCCGAAGAGCGTTGGCGTGATTTCGCCGGAAAGTTCAAACGGGCAAACCTCCGCCGTCCTGCCCTACAGGAAGAGTGCGCCAGGGCGATGCCGGGCTGGGGGGAGCTTCCCTGATGGATGACGGCAAAGCCCTCATGATCCTCGACAGGAGGAACGGGCGTATTGCTTGATCCAGTTTTCGAGGTCCCTCCGGAGAATCAGGTCGAGCGCCTTCAATTCGCAGTTTTCTTTCCACTGGATCAGCAGGCGATGCGAAAGATCGATCCGGATCCGGTAGACGTCGGCAAGCCTTTCAATTCCGCGGGTCTGGCGCCAGATCGTCTCATCGTGAGCCGCGAAATTGGCCAGGCTGCGGAGGGCTTTTGCGACGACAGGGGAAGGCATGAGCTCGCATGCCTTCAGGAATGCGGGGGCGTATTCGGGAACGAGAATTTTCTTGGGGGACCGTCCGAATTCGAGGGGGATGCCTGCATCCTCCCCGGAAATGTCCGATTCCTCCGATTTGGACGAGGGTACACTCGCCTGCTTTCCCAGCCGTGTCCGTTCTTCCTGCAATTGCCTTCGTAATGCCCGGTGGTCCTGCTGGCGCTGCCGGATATCGGCCTTGAGCCCGTCCACCTGATTTCGCAGCCGTTCGATGATTGCCCGCCCGGCCTCGTCGATCACAACCGGTTCCTCACGCTTTCGAGGCCAAGGGTCGGACGGAGCCTCCTTGGCCTTCTGAAAAGCCCTTGTCAACGATTCGAGCTCCCGTTCCTTTTCCTGAAGCTCTTTCATCCGTTGTCGCGCCAGTTCATTGGCCGAGCGGAGTTTGTCGTTCAGATCCTCCATCTCTTTGGACCGGTCTTGTTCCGCCCTGTCTTCCTCCATCTTTTCAAGAGTCCAGTCGAAATAAGCTTCGGCATGGTCTCCCCACGGATCGAGGTCGAGCTCGGCGCGGCCGGTTCGAATGACATCGAGAAGCATTTCATTGTCGAAAGTACGCTCCGGGCTTCCGAGCATGGCAGCCCTGGCGAATACGACACTCAGACCCGGAAATCTGTTCTCGAACGCATAGCTCATGTCGATCAGCGGATCGTCCCGTTTGGACTCTTCGTCGCTCTTTACGATCCCCCTTCGGGTCATCGCCTCGAGCTCCGCATACCCTTGGGATTTTTCCATGATGCTCAGAAGGAGCCGGGTTCCTTCCGCTTGCGAAAACGATTCGGGTATTTCATCCACGATCCGCCGGGCGAGCCCGGTTTCACCGGCGTCGATGGCCGCGTCGAGCAGATCCTCCATGTGGCCGGCGGCGAATTCCTCCTGATCCGGACGAGCTTTTAGTTCAAGCAGCATGGCGAAGGCCGACTCCCGCAACCCGTAGGACTCCAGCTTGTCATACGCAGCCAGCAACTGGTCCTCGTTCAGGGAGGAAGGGGCGAGTCGCTTGATTTCATGGGGCCTCATCTCGTCGATCACCTGGGCATCATCGACGAGCCCGGGTTGAGACCGGACCTGTGTCATGGTAAGCCCCACATAGGGGGAAGCGTCCCGCAGGACTTCCTGGTCTTTCTCGTAGCAGCATTTCTTGTATTTCTTTCCACTGCCGCAATGGCACGGGGCGTTGCGGCCGATTTTGGGAACCGGCCGTCTCACGGAAAAATCCCCGCCGATGACCACCGGGGGCCTCTCCTCCGGAAGGCGTTTCAGCGGGTCCTCGTCGATGAGCAAGGGCGGGAGGGGGGAACCCGGTTCTTCTTTTTCGATCAAAGCGATCCCTGTTGCGACCAGGGCTCTCGCCTCCCGGGAGCGGACGGAGATCGAAAGCTTTCGCAATACCTTCAAGACTTTCATCCGCTCCCCATTGTGTTTCAGGCAAAGCTCGGCGGCAATCAGGGCGCCGTAAGCCTGCCGCTCCCAGGGGACGTCCTCCATCTCCACGACCGTCAGAAGGGGTTCGATGGCGCTCGCATCCTGCAGCCGGTACGGGACATGAAAATCGATGATCGGGTCGATCATCTTGAGCGTTTCCGCGAGAATCCGGGAGGGCAGCCTGACTCCGATGACGGCCGTGATGTTCATCAGGATGCCCAAAACGTTGCTTTCTCCGGACTGGATCAGGTGTTGCACCAGGGCTTCGAACCGATTGCCGGGAAGATCGGTGAAGAAACGGGAAGTTTCATAGATCTCCCCCCGGCATCGGCTGGTCAGGCGCAGCTTTTCGATGAGCTCCTCTTCATCCGGAGAAATCGTTACGTTGTCATCCGGCATCGGATTTTACCTCCCCAGGCGCAACAAGGTCCTTAGCGGCGAACCGGCTTGCAGCTTTTTCGTGTGGCCGGTTAAGCGTTATTCCTTTTCGCTTGCTTGATGGACACGGACGCGTCCCGTTTCGACAATCCACAGATTCTTGTCAATCGGCGTGGTTTCAAGCGCTTTCAAGAACTGTCGGATCAACTGTTCCAGAAGAGGCAACGTCGGATTTTGCGGAACTCGGATGACCACAATCCCGTGGGCTTGATGCGGAGGGAAACGCAATACATCGGGAAAATCCAGGTCGAGTGTTACCAAGCAAAGTCATTACCTTTCCGACAGGGAAACTATAGGGGAAACGCTAATGGTATGTCAACATGTTTTCTCCGGCATCCGGCTCGCCATCGGCGCCCTCGAACGGGAGGTCCTCACCCAGTTCCTGGTGGAGGCGGTGGTCCTCTCCTCCTTCGGCGGCCTCATCGGCATCGTCCCGGCACTGGCCGGACCGCTGTGGCTTTCGGCGGTGCTCCAAGTGGGGAAAGACTTACGAGTTCCACACGTACGACAATGCAGGGCACGCCTTCTTCGCGGTCGATCGTCCCAGCTATCGGCCGTTTTTCATCCCTTGCCCATCCGCTGCCAATATTTGTACTCGTGAGCCCAATCGACCTTGTGCATCGTGACCAGGTCTCGGAAGTACGCCCTGTTCGCCTCCATGATCCTCCCCTGCGCCTGATAGGTCCGCTTGGCGCCAATGTCTTCCGCCAGGTCTTCCCCGAGCCGGAAAGCCCTCCTCCCGGCATTCCCGAAGGCCCTGGGGCCCTGTCGCATCGACACCCCCGTGCTTCCCGTGATGAACGATCCGAAGTTCAGCATGATCCTGTTCAGGTAGTCGGTGACCTGCCGGTATTGACCGGTCCCTCCCGAGGTAGCGACGTTGACCGTGTACTTGCCGGTCAGCAACTGGCAATGGACGGCATAGGCCATGCGGTCGATCATCGTTTTCATCTGGGCCGTTACCGACCGGAAGTAATCAGGGGAGCCCATGACCAGCCCATCGGCTGTCAGGATCTTTCGGTAGAGAGCCGGAAAGTCGTCCTTTTTCACGCACCTCCCTTTGCTGTGGCAGACCCCGCAGGCATTGCAGAATTCGATGTTCAACGTGCAGATCACCGCCAGTTCCGTCCTGGCGCCCTTGGACCGTGCCCCGTCGAGAACCGCCTCGACCAGTTTCAGGGTCTGGCTGTGGGAACTTCGGGGGCTCGCACTGATACCCAATATCTTCATCTTTCCCTCCTCGAAAACGCGGCTCGATCAGGTGTCCCCGGGACGCCCTACTCCCTGATCCTCCTCAATTCCATGATCAGGGGGTTCAGGGGATCGGGGCAGGCCACATGGGCCGTATCCCTATCTTCTTCCCACGGCAGTTCGCCGCTGAAACGGAGAACCCGCTCTCCAATTTTCCCCAAACCCGGGCCGGGGACAAACAGCAAAAGACGAGGATCGATAAACTGCGAGACTGCGGAAAAGCGGAAAGCGTCAGCATGTGTGATGGCAAACGCTACAACCAACGCGGGGGAAGATCAAGAAGAAATATAGGTTGTGCGATATTCACTTCCAGACATTTTCCCACCGAGTGGCGCAAGCTTCCGCCAGCGGGTACGCTCTCGATCGGCGGCAGCAGGGCCTGGCTCCTCTACGATGCGGACTTTACCAGATTCTCCTACGGCACCGG
>MICJ01000004.1:8608-8750 GCA_001830835.1 Syntrophobacterales bacterium GWC2_56_13
CTACAAGAACTCTATCGTGAACACCATATCCTCTAGACTTCAATCGGCCCCTCGACCCTTGCTCATTGCACTCGCTCTGGGCCTGGTTGTCAGAACGCTATTCATTTCGCTCCACGACCGTCCCCTGATTTCAGACGAACGA
>MICJ01000005.1:0-6674 GCA_001830835.1 Syntrophobacterales bacterium GWC2_56_13
CGCAGGCGGGCTTCTGTGAGGGCTGCGCACCGCAAGGTGCGCGGCTACTCGACCCGGCGCAGGCGGGCTTCTGTGAGGGCTGCGCACCGCAAGGTGCGCGGCTACTCGACCCGGGGGAGAAAAACCCCCGGCTACCCGATTGGGCTTCATTTGAGCCACATGGCTAGCTCGGATGCAACGGAACTCATGATTACCCCAACGAATAAACACAGTGCACCCATTGCCGAGATGTGCAGGCCACCTGTTTCTGTCGCCTCCATTTTGGCGCGGATATGTTGATCTTCATCGGCTCGAACTTGCTGTTCTTGCTTAAGAGTGTCGGATTGTTTACGAAACTCCCGATCCATCTCATTTTGTGTTTGGCTCACCCGATCGTTGACTAGCTTCAAGTTCTCCTCCAAGGCTTGGACTCGCGCCTCAATCGTTGGGTTCGGACCAGCGCTTAATGAACCGTAGCCGCGCGCACTGACAGTCCCGCCACCGGAAAGCGTGATGTGGGCGCTTCCAGTCACTAACCGGCCACAGAAAGGGGGAAAGCGGCTTAGTCGCTTACGCCAAACCGCGAAGACACTCGGATGGCCAAATTCTTTGCGAGTGATATGAATGCCCCATGCAACCGTGCCAATACCCAGAAGTTGCAACAACATTCCGGTAATTCGGATTACAGTTTCGCTCGCGTCGACGAACACAATAAAGCCAGCCGGGGCGGCAACTACCAAGAAAGCAAAGCAAAACAACCTCCACTCAACAAGCCAGTGGACTATAGATTTCAGCCAAGCTAGAGTTTTCTTCATGAAAATACGATGACCGTTGCCAATGATGCCCAACAACGTCGATGGTCAGGTGCGCGGGTACCGCGTCGCCTGCACCCTCTTGATGGGCCTGATTTTGAATCTGTCCAGCTTCTCACGGATTGCAAGAGACAGTTGCATTTCTTCTGTGGATTGATAGGAGGCATTTCTACAGGCGTGGCGCGCAAGTTCGACGTATTCTTTAACTTTATCTATGCCGATGTAGTGGCGGTTTTCTTTAATTGCGGCTACGGCAGTGGTCCCGCTCCCAATGAAGCAGTCAATCACGAGGTCTTCCTGATCCGTAAGCAATTTTATCAACCTGCGGGGCAATTCCAGGGGAAACTTGGCTTCATGATCATCATTAGCTCTGACAGAAGGGATGTTCCACACTCCTCTTGATCCCCAGTTGATCCATTCCTCCCGTGTCAAACGTGATCGATCCACCTTTGTGATCCCAGGTTTCCAATAAATGTAGACATATTCGAACTCATCTACTGCGCGAAGCGAGATAGTGTGCCAACGCGAGTTCTCCCAAGCTGCGTCCTTAACCCACACTCTTCGGTCGTATAGGTACAATCCGGCCTTGATTCCCATCTCCTCAATGTGGCCCCCGACCAGTTTGACGCGCGTTTGGGTCTGATACTTGCCACCTCGGATATTGTTTCCGTTGAGGCGACGGTCTATCGTTTGTTCACTACATCCCAGAAGTTCCGCGAGCTGATATCGGTTGTAATCCGGATGGGCTTTCTTGGCCTCCAGAATTTGTTCTCTGGTTATAGCAACTTTTCGGCGACTAATGTTTTCCGCCATAATCCGAGGCATAGAAGCATCCCGGAAACAAAGAATGTCGGCAATGTTAATCGCCAGAAATGCGCCGGGCTTTAAGATTGGGTAATGTAGAGCGATGACGTCAGAAAGCAGAGATTGCCATTCCTCGTACGATACGTCTTTCTCGTATTCCTTACCGACATAGTAAGGCGGTGACCAGACACTTAGGGCTACGGAAGAAGGTTCTATCTTCTTCAAGAGATCGCGACAATCGCCGTAGTAGATCGCGTCAACGGGAAGATACTCCGTGGCAGACCTAATCATGCCAAGCTCCCTCGCATCTTCTTTCCTTTTCGTTGTATGCAATCTTCTGAACACGCCACAGACATTTCTTTTGCAATCGGGCGAAACTCAAGCGAACCCGGAAGTCCTCACCCCGAGTTGGAGCGTTTCGGCCAGCAAGCCAGATTGTGTCGTTGGCGCGGGGGTTATATCGATCTTGAAGTAAGCCATTTGGAATTGCGGCCAGTGTCACTTCCTGTAAGTGGTGTTCTTTCTCGGTATCAATGTACATAAAGTGGAGTAAGACGGTAGTCGTCAGGTATTGAAGTCCACCGTATTCGGAAATCTTGGGTAATGCCCCGGACTCCTCAACATCTCTGCCTGCCCGTTGCTGTCTGATAAGCATAGATGATTGGGACATCTGGATTGTTGCCGTTCTGTTCTCTTTCTCTGCCTTTGAATCAACGAAGAGGGCTTGTCGAATCGTCTGGTCTGGTAGAATGATGTACCGAGCCTTCTTATAGTCCACCGTGCCAAAGATTCGCTGTGGCACGTTGTGACCAGGAAGTCGGTCGAGAAGTTCGCGAGTAATGTCCTCGGCAATATCCTTCACGTCATCAGGAGATCTCAAAAAGATTTCGCGTGCTTCCATTCCGAAATCCAAAGTCGCCTGAAACACCCAGCGGAGCGTCAATTTCTCGACAGCTTCGATTTCATCTGCGGTCAGGGTTGAAAGGTCTTCACGTGTCGTCATGGAGCTTATCCTACCACTGGATTCTCGAAATTGAAATTACCGTTTTTTTCCGGCCCAACCAGTTATTCTAAAGTTTAAGGAGAACTCACCGATCCATGAGAGTTAGCCGGGTTTTTCGGAACCATTATTGTTTCATTCCGCATATCATGTCAACATTATATTACGTGCCTGCTCACCGCCTGAAAAGCTGGGTTTGCGGGATGCGCTCCCAGTCAGCTTCTTCCGAAATAGATCAGGAGGATGCCGACGGCGACGGCGGCGGCGCCCATGATACGGAGGGTCGTATCGGGAAGCTCCGTCAGTTTGAGCTGATAGGATTTGATCTTGTCGGGGAAGGTGAAATAGGGCAGGCCTTCGATTACAAAGACCATACCCAGTACGCAGAGAAAATACCTCATCGACCGATGGAATCTCCCTTCTTCGAGTTTGCCGCATCATGAAGGCGGTGGGTTCAACCGGCAAGTTCCGAATCGCCGAGCCGGTGATCCGGGAGGGGATCAAGACTGGCCATCCATCTTACGGACGCTCCCCCTCTTCCTTTGGGGTGGTTTTTTTCGGGAGCGGTCCTTTGTCTGGTTCCAGAGTCCATCCATCTCGCCGAGGGAAGAGTCTGCCGGCGTTTTCCCGCGCGCGGCCAGCTCGCGTTCGATATGCAAAAAGCGCCGGGAAAATTTACGCAGAGAACCCCGGAGCGCCACTTCCGCATCCACCGGGGCGAACCGGCAGAGGTTCACGGCGGTGAACAGGAGATCGCCCGCCTCCTCCTTCATCCGCCTGCGGTTGCCCGCGGCCATTGCGGCCTTGAACTCGGCCAGCTCCTCTTCCATCTTTTTGAGCACCCCGGTTGCGTCTTTCCAGTCGAAACCGACCTTCGAGGCCCTCGCGGTCATCCGCTGCGCCTTTGCCAGCGTGGAAAGGGAGCGGGGAATGCCGGCGAAAATGGCTGGCCTCTTCGTATCTTTGTTCTCCAACTCCCTCTTGATCCGTTCCCAGTTCACGCGGACCTCCTCGGCGCTCTCCACCGTGGCGTCGCCAAAGACGTGCGGATGACGGCGGATCATCTTTTCGCAGGCAGCTTTTAGAACATCTCCCAGGTCGAATTCTTCCGCCTCTTCCGCGAGCCTCGCGAGGAAGAGGATCTGAAAGAGAAGGTCGCCCAACTCTTCCTTCAACTCATCCGGCGAGGTCCCGTCGAGGGCCTCGAGGACCTCGTAGGCCTCCTCGATCAGATAAGCACCAACGTCTTCTTTTTTCTGGGATCGGTCCCAGGGACAGCCGCCGGGTCCCCTCAGCCGTGCGATGATCTCAAGCAGTTCGCGGAATTTGATTTCAACTTGTCCTGAGGAGGGTTTCATCGGATCGATCCTTCCGACGCACGGATAAGCGGGAATCCTGACCTGCAAACGCCGCCGGTTGTGGCGGGAGCCTCATTCATGTCGGGAGAGCCCGTCCCAAGAGCTCCACGATGTGCAGGACGGGCTGTTTCATGCCCATCTCCCGGAGGCCCCAGGCAAGCTGGAGATGGCAGCCGGGATTGGCCGTCACAAGGGCATCGGCGCCGGTCGCCCGGACGTGGGCGAGCTTCCGTTCGAGGAGCTTGCGGCTGGCCTCCAACTCCTTCAGGGCGAAAGAGCCCGCCATCCCGCAGCACCAGTTTGATTCCTTCATTTCCCTAAGTTCGACCCCCGGGATGTTGCGGATCACCTGGCGGGGGGGACCGGAAAGGCCCTGGCCGTGAACGAGGTGACAGGGTTCGTGATAGGTGACGCTCAGAGGCACCGGCCGGAGGTCTTCGGACCGTATAGCGACTTCCACAAGGAATTCGGAGATGTCGCGGATCTTCGAGCGGAAAAGACGGAGTTTTTCTCGATCGGCGCGTCCTTCCAGCAACTCCTCGTACTCCTTGAGGGCGCAGCCGCAGCCGGCGCAATCGGTCACGATGTAGTCGGCATCCAACCCGGAAAAGAGGTCGAGGTTGAGAAGGGAGAGGCGCCGGGCGCTTTCGCGATCACCCTCGGCCAGATGCGGCGCCCCACAGCATTTGACCTCTTTCGGCGTGACGACTTCGAACCCCTGGTGGGAGAGAATCCGGGCCGTCTGCCGCGACACCTCGGGGAAGAGCAGGCTCATGGCGCAGCCGAGAAAGAAGGCGACGCGGCCGCGTCTCACCCCGCCGGCCGGAATGGTTTCCGGAATCTCCAAACGGAGCGGCTGGCCGATGGGGGGCAGGAGGCCCTCCATCTTGGCCAGGACGCCGGGTAAAAACCTTTTGATCCCGAGATGACGGACCGCCCATTGCAAACCGAGGCGCTGGTAGAGGCGAAGGGGGAGAAGGGAGGTTTCCAGCATCGCCGGCGAAGGGAGCATCCGCTTCAGGATGAAGTCGCGGAGAATCCCGGCCGGAAGGGAAGGGGGGCGAAAGAACTGCTCCTGACGCCGGCAGAATTCCATGATCGTGCCCACCCGGACGCCGGAGGGACAAGCCGTGGTGCAGGCCTTGCAATCCAGACAGAAGAAGGCCTCCTCACCGACGGCGGGGGTGAATTCCAACTTTCCCTCCGCCACGGCCCGGGCAAGGGCCGCCCGGCCCCGGGGGCTGGAGCGTTCGCGATTCGTCAGGGCATAGGTGGGGCAGACCGCGAGACAGAAGCCGCAGCGCATGCACTGGAGGATGGAAGCGTAACCCGGGGCGTCCGCCGGATGGAAGTTGCCCGCCGGTGAGGACTCAGGCATGTTTTCCTCTCTGTATCCGGACGGTCGAAGGGGATGATCCGTCGTTGAAGATTTTTCCCGGATTGAGACGGTTTTCGGGATCGAAGGCGTTCTTGATCCGGCGCATGACGCCCATGCCGCCCTCGCCCAGTTGACGGAGGAGATAATCCTTCTTGGCAATCCCGATGCCGTGTTCGCCGGAGACCGTTCCGCACAGGGAAAGGACTTTTTCGTAGAGTTCGTCGAAGAAGGCGTGGACCTTTTCGATCTCCCCGGGGTTGCGCTCATCGGTGAGGGCCGTGGGGTGGAGGTTGCCGTCTCCGGCATGGCCGAAGGTGGCAACCCGGACCTGAAATTTTTCCTTGAGCCGTTCGATCTCGGCGAAGGTTTCGGCGAGCCGGTTCCGCGGAACCGTGGCATCTTCGAGAATCGTCGTCGGCGATACGCGGGCCACAGCCGACAGGGCGGTCCGCCTTGCGGCGGTGAGACGAGCGGCCTCATCGGCATTTCCCGCCTGGTGGATCTCGTCCGCCCGGGCCTCCTCCAGGACCTTCCGGACCCCCGCCGCCTCCTCGGCGACGACTGCAGGATGGCCGTCAACCTCGATCAGGAGCAGGGCCGCCATCTGCCGGGGGAGGCCGATGCCGGCGTAGTCCTCGACGCAGTTGATCGTGGTGCGGTCCATGATCTCCAGGGTGGCGGGGATGATCCGGGCGGCGATGATCCTGGATACCGCCTCGCCGGCAGTGCGGATGTCCCGGAAATAGGCCAGGAGGGTCCTCTTATCCTGCGGGGGGTTGATCAGGCGGACCGTCACCTCCGTGATGAGGCCGAGCGTCCCTTCGCTGCCGACCAGCAGATCGCGCAGGGAATAGCCCGCCACATCCTTCACGCATTTACCGCCGGTGCGGAACTCCGTGCCGTCATACAGCAGGCCGTTCAGGGCCATGACGTAGTTCCGGGTGACGCCGTACTTGAGACCCCTGAGGCCGCCCGCGTTTTCCGCAACGTTGCCGCCGAGCGTGGAAACGTTCTGGGAACCCGGATCGGGGGGGTAGAAGAGCCCGCGGGCGGCCACGGCGTTGAAAAGATCGATCGTGATGACCCCGGCTTCGGCGGTGGCCGTCAGGTTCTCCTCGTCGATTTCGAGGATGCGGTTCATCCGGGTGAGCCCGAGGACCATGCCGCCTGCGACCGGAATGCTGCCCCCGGAAAGACCCGTGGCGGCTCCCCGCGGTGTGACGGGCAGGCCTTCCTCGCGGCTCACCGCAAGTGCGGCCTGAAGCCCCTCCATATTCTCCGGGAAGACGGCTACGTCGGGAAGAGCCTGGATTTCCGGGGTGGCGTCGTAACTGTAAACGAGG
>MICJ01000005.1:6766-11311 GCA_001830835.1 Syntrophobacterales bacterium GWC2_56_13
ATGCTTCGTACAGGAAGCGCTTCTAAAACAAGCAGGGCCTTCCAGTGCGTCGGGCGGGCCGTTGCTGACCGATTAGTGGAGGAAGGAGAGTCTCCGGTCAGACGTCCGCAAGTAACAATGATATCGAATGAATACGCTTTTTCATGCAGATATATAGTAGCAAGGGCCATCTGTGTCAAGATTAAAAATCCTGCCGGGAATAGTTCTTGACAGGTCCCTGAAAGATTGTTAGGAATTTGCGTAGTTATCGGGGGGGTGACCGGCAGCGGCGCCTTTCCGTACCATTGTTGAGGTGACATCAATGGATATGAAACGCGACTACTACGAGGACATTCAGCTCTTCAAAAGTAATGTGGTTCTTTTCTGGTCAGCGGTACTGTTGCTTGCCCTCTTTACCATCCCCCTTTATGCTCCCAATTACTATATCTATCTCCTTAATATTATAATGGTTCATGTAATACTGGCCGTGGGTTTAAACATTCTCGTGGGATCCACCGGTCAAATATCCCTGGGCCATGCCGGATTTTTTGCCATCGGCGCCTATGGGACGGCTTTTCTGATGAGCATGTTTCAGGTTCCGTTCGTCTTTGCCATCTTCATAGCTGCATTTATTGCAGCTTTTTTTGGCTTTATTCTCGGCCTGCCTGCGTTGCGTCTGGAAGGCCCCTACCTGGCAATCGTCTCCCTGGGCTTCGGGCTGACCATCATGCATATCATCGGAGGCATGGATGTGTTCGGCGGCCGAATGGGCATCAAAGTGCCGCCGCTCGATCTGGGGATCAAGCAATTGGGTATCAGCTGGGTTTTAAAAACCGACATTCAGAAGTACTACCTGATACTGATCATGACCATTCTGCTGGTGGTAGGAGCGAGAAATATTCTCAAAACAAGGGTCGGCCGCTCCTTTGTAGCCATCCGGGATAGCGACATTGCCGCGGAAGTCATAGGCGTAAATTTAACCATTTATAAGACACTGGCCTTTGCCGTCAGCGCCTTTTATGCCGGTATTGCCGGGGGGCTCTTTGGTTTCGTCCTGGGTTTTTTTGACCCCTTTACCTTCAATATGATCCTCTCTGTTATCTTTCTTGTGATGGTGGTGGTGGGTGGATTAGGCACCATACAGGGGGGGATTCTGGGCGCCATCCTGATAACCTACCTCCAATACGATTTTTTAAAAAACATTGCCGAGGTTCCCTATTTAGGCGCTCTTATGGTGGCCATTTCAAAACAGTGGTTTACCACAGTAGGTCTGGAGAATTTCAGCAGTATGGCCATCGGGCTCATTATGATCGGAATCATTATCTTTGAGCCGCTCGGGATGTTCGGTGTGTGGATACGCATGAAGAAATACTGGATGACGTGGCCCTTCTGAGGGAAGGCGCCGCAGGCCATGTTGTCCTTATGATAACCATGGGTATAAATGAGTTCATCAACTTCTTATTGGGAAAGGTGATTGAAGATGCCGGTAGGACAGCTTTTAGTTGAAGGACTGGCGATTGGCGCCTGTTACGGTCTCTTTGCCACGGCGGTGGTGATTATCTATAAGACTTCCGAAGTGGTCAATTTTGCCCAAGGCGAGATGGCCATGTTCTCTTCCTTTGTGGCTTTTCACATTTTGTCTGTTTATCAATTGCCCTTCTGGGCGGCCTTTGTCATTACCATGATCTTTTCCATACTGCTGGGGATACTTATAGAATATTTTTTTCTCCGCCCTGCCAAACATCCCAGTATCCTGGGGCTAATTGTCATTACCCTCGGGGCGGAAATGTTTCTTATGGGTCTGGCCGGCTGGAAATGGGGGGCGGAACAGAAATTTTTTTCGCTGCCTTTGGATCCCTCCCTTACCTATGAGCCCGTAAAAGGGATGATCATCAACAACTGGGCAATAGCCGTATTTGCTGTGACCACCTGTATCATGCTGCTTCTTTATGTTTTCTTCAAATACACCCGGTTGGGAGTGGCCATGCGGGCAACCCAGCAAAACAAGCATGCCGCCAAGATCATGGGTATCCGTACCGAGCGGGTGTTATCCTTTGCCTGGGGATCGAGTTCCCTGATCGGCGCCATCGCGGGGATGTTTTTTGCGTCCCGGGCCACCCTGGACCCGGCTTTCATGATGGAACCCTTCCTGCGCGCTTTCGCCGCCGCAGTTCTGGGGGGACTCATGAGCATACCCGGGGTTATCATCGGCGGCGGTCTAATGGGATTGATAGAGAACTTCTTCGGTTACTACTGGCCCCAGTGGAAGCCTATCATTGCCTTTATTGTGATCATTCTCGTCCTCTGCCTGCGTCCGAGCGGGCTTTTTACCAAACATTTCGTGAAAAAGGTTTAGATGTAAAAGTGAGGCCAATTTTGGATTCACTTTGGTCGGGAAAGAGAAAAGTGATATAAGGGTTTAGGCGTTTCATTACAGGGTAAGGAGGTGAGTGAGTGAGCGTTCACTTTCGGGTTTGGCCGGAGAAGCGGCTGCATTTTTGATAATAACAGGGATGTTCTATGCCGTTACATTCAACGAAATTAGATGATTATAGAAAAGGAGGAGGCCATGAAGTTTAGAAATAAAGCGCTGTTTTCATTTATCGCGGTACTGGCAGTCTTGTCTATCGCCAGTGTAACCCAGGCGGCGCCGCCTGTGGGTTTTGATGACAACGAAATCCGTATCGGTCAGTGGGGGCCCCAGACCGGTCCCGCGGCGCCCTGGGGGTCGGTGGCCCGGGGAAGCAAGCTGCTGTTTGATATCGTCAATGAAGAGGGAGGCATCCACGGCCGGAAGATCAAATACTTCATCCGGGACGACATGTACAACCCCGCCCAGACCGCAGCCGTGGTGAAGGAACTGGTGGAGCGTCAGGGGATCTTCGCTTTTGTCGGCGGTGTGGGCAGCGCCACCGGCATGGCCGTGAAAGATTATCTAGCGGCCAATAAAATTCTTTGGATTGGTCCGGCCGCCGCAGATAAAGACTTCGCCTTTCCTGTGGATCCCTATCTTTTTGCCGTATATCCCCTTTACAAGGATGAAGGGAGCATTCTGACCAAATACATTGTGGATAAGCTCAAGATGAAAAAGATCGGGATTCTCTACCAGAATGACGCTTACGGCAAGGACGGTTTGGAAGGAGTAAAGGACCGCCTGGCCACATATAAAATGAGTCTCGTGGCCGAAATCCCGGTAGAACCCACGGAAAAGGACCTGGCCTCACAGATCCTCCGTCTCAAGAACTCAGGGGCGGAGGCGGTTTTGATGTATCTCACCCCGACCCCGGCCGTGATCGCATTGAAGACCGCTGCCACAGTGGGCTTCAAACCCCAGTGGGTCTCCTCAAACACACTTTCCGATTATCCCCTGATGTTCAAGATCACCGGAGGACTCTGGGAGGGCGTCATCACGGGGGCCTTCGGCGAGATCCCCGATTCCATGAATCCCCTGATGGTCAAATATCGCGAAGCCGCCAAGAGGCTGACGCCGGAAGAGCGCTGGGGCATCTTCTATTCCGCCGGGATCGTCTTTGCCGATCCGATTGTGGAGGCATTGAAGAAGGTAGGACGCAACCTCAGCACCGAGGCCGTCATGAAGGCGCTCAACTCCTTCAAGAATTACCAGACCATCGGCCCCAAGATCACCTGGACGGAAAAGCAGCACCAGGGAACCGATTCGGTCCTGATCCAGAAATGCGGTCCTGGTGCCAGTTACATCACGCTTCAGGATTGGACAACCAACGATTTAGCCACCTGGAAAAAGTAATCTGACCAGCCCCCGGGGCAGCCTTCAGGTCTGAAGAAGGCTTGCCGGCTGTCCCCGGCGGAGCTGTGTCGTCTTAAGAACCGTTGCGCAGTTCTTAATAAGAAAAGGGATGGAACCCCCGGCAATGGATCATTTTAAGGTTGAAAATCTGAGCATCAGCTTCGGCGGCCTGAAGGCGGTAAACAACGTCAGTTTCAGCGTGGAGAAGAATTCGATCTTTTCCATCATCGGGCCCAACGGTTCCGGAAAGACCACCATCTTCAACATGATAAGCGGAATCTATAAGCCCGACCATGGCCGGATCATCTGTGATGGTGAAAACATTGTGGGCTGCACCCCCGATCGGATTGCCCGCAAAGGCATGGCCCGCACCTTTCAGAACATCGAGTTGTTTTCCAATGCCACCGTCATGGATAACCTCCTCCTGGGCAGGCATATCCACATGAAAACAGGGGTTTTTACCGGCGCCTTCCTGTGGGGAAGAAGATCGAGGGCCGCCAGAGAAGAGATAAAAAACAGGGAAATCGCGGAAGAGATCATTGATTTTCTCGATCTACAATCGGTAAGAAATCATTACGTGGCCAGCCTGCCCTACGGCAAACGAAAGTTAGTGGAGCTGGGTCGCGCCCTGGCCCTGGAACCGAAGATACTCCTCCTTGATGAACCTTCTGCCGGCATGAATACCGAAGAAAAGGAGGACTTGAATATCTGGATCAAAGACATACAGGTCGACTATAGGGTCACTATTCTTTTGATAGAGCACGATATGAACATGATCATGGGCATTTCCGATCGGATAT
>MICJ01000006.1:0-8505 GCA_001830835.1 Syntrophobacterales bacterium GWC2_56_13
GGTCGCGTAAATGGACTGGTGGCCGTCCCTAAACGTGTTGTCCTGGATCTTGACGGGATTCTTCGGGCCTTTCTTCATGTCTGCCATTTCTTTCCTCCTTCCTGAAGCATGAGGATGATGCAATTCTTGGCTCTACGGTAAAAAGCCATCCAATGGGTCATTGCGGGGAACGCAGTGAAAAAGCAATCTTATGCTTGAAACTAAACGATAGGCCAACCACCATTCAGCCACTGGCTGACATGCACTTCAGGATGAATTTAAGGAATACGAACAAAGAGTGGTCAGCTAAGACCAGGCGGGAGGAGCCCTGAAGCCGTAGGGCAATAGATGCAAAAATGAGATTTCAACCGATGACTCCCAGTGAACGAAGCACAATATGGGAATCAGTTCCATCTCGAAGGTGAAGTTATTTGTTATACCGGTCGTGACGTTGTTGTCCAGGCTGCTGTATGGGTAGGGGATGATGCGAAGCTCTTCGCGGAGATCGACGATGTCTGCCGTGAAAGCAGGAAAAACGACGAAAAGGATAACGAGAAGCAGTGTTTTCCTTTTATGTAGCGAAGCAGAAACTGTCATAAATAATTATCATCCCCGATTCGCACGCAGAATAAGCACAAAAAATGGACTTGTCAAGAAAAACTATTTACAACTGGATTGCCCGAATTGTCTTTCATCTTGACAGCCCTACTGATATTATTTATGCTTTTCCCCTTCCAACAGGGTATCGCCGCTTCATCTATCGTAAAGGCGCGGATTGTCTCTGGGAAAGCTATGCATTGCGGAGGAAATAAACCATAAGACAGCGGGAAGAAAGGAGATCGGCATTTATGAGAAGAAAAGGGCTTTGGGGTTTGGTTTTGGCGCTGTCGGCGTTGTTCGTCATGTCTGCGACGTTTGCCATCGCCGCGGAGAAGGTTTACATAAACGGGATCGATGCCAACTTTCCGCCTTTCGCCTACGTGGACAAATCCGGCAATCCGGACGGCTTTGATGTGAAGGCCTTGGACTGGATCGCGAATGAGATGAAGTTCAAGGTTAAGCACCAGCCGATGGACTGGGACGGCGTCATCCCAAGCCTCAAGGCCCAAAAGATCGACATCGTGGCCTCGGGGATGAGCATTACCGACGAACGCAGGAAACAGGTCAACTTCACGATCCCTTACTGGAAAATCAAGCAGGTCCTGGTAGCCAAGAAGGATTCGAAGCTGACCTCGGAGAAGGCCCTGGCCGACGGGAACAAAATAGGCGTCCAGAGGGGCACGACCGAGGCGAAGTGGATCGAGGAGAACCTGATCAAGAAGGGAGGGAAGAAGTTCGAACTGGTGCAGTATGACTCCGCTCCCCTCGCGATCGAGGACGTGATCGACGGCCGGATCGTGGCAGCCGCGATGGACGACGCCCCGGCGCTCGACGCCGCGAAGAAGAAACCCGTCAAGATCATCGGCGGCTTCGGGATGAATGACGTGGAGTTCGGCTACGCCATCCGCAAGGAGGACACCGAGTTTCTCAAGAAGGTCAACGAAGGCCTCAAGAAGCTCATGAAGTCCCCCTATTGGGCCGAGCTGAAGAAGAACTACATCGATAAATGATGAATGGATAAGGAGTGCCTACCTTTTCGCTTCCCTCCCGGCGGGGGAAAGGAGACCGGATTTTTTGCGATGGCGTAAAGGGCCGGAAGAGGGCGCCTGGTTTCTTGAATTGTGACGGGAAGGCCTCAGGAATTCTCCCTGGGGTCTTCCGTTTTCCGACCGTCGGTTCCAGGCGGAATGAGGTATTGACATCCGCGGGTTTTCGGTGCTATCAATAAGCGCGGTGCCTGATCCGTCGTCCCTTCCCTTCTTCAGATCGCGTTTCCGGCCTCATCGCATACAGGGCTCTGAAAGACATTCATCTGTGTGGGTGCCGCTATATCTGGATACAAATTTCGCGGATCGCGGATCCGCCTGCGGGCTCATCGTTTAAGAAGTGTAACGAACATGAGGATTGCGCCTGCAAACCGGGTTGGCGGGCGGTGACGTCAGGCGCTGTTCGGATCAGACCTCAGAAAGGAGGAAAAAGACATGGCGGCGAAAAAGATTTTGATGCTGGTGGCGATTATGTCGAGGACTACGAGGTGATGGTGCCCTTCCAAGCCCTGCAGATGGTTGGGCATACGGTTCATGCCGTCTGCCCCGGGAAGAAGGCGGGTGAGGTGATACGCACGGCCATCCATGACTTCGAGGGGGACCAGACCTATAGCGAAAAGCGGGGCCACAATTTTACCCTGAATGCTTCATTCGACGAGGTGAAAGCCGGCGACTACGACGCCCTGGTGATCCCAGGCGGTCGGGCGCCGGAGTACATCCGGCTGAACACGAAGGTCCTAGAGATCGTACGCCACTTCGCGGAGGCGAACAAACCCATCGCGGCGGTCTGCCACGGGGCGCAAGTCCTGGCGGCGGCGGGCGTATTGAAGGGGAGGGGATGTAATTGCTATCCCGCCGTGGGGCCGGATGTAACGTGCGCCGGCGGCGTCTTTGTGGAGGTGCCGATCGACCAGGCGCACGTAGACGGAAACCTGGTGACGGCGCCGGCTTGGCCGGCCCATCCTGTCTGGCTGGCGAAATTCCTGGCCGTCCTCGGGACCAGAATCGAACCGTAGGCCGGACGCGTTCTGAAAATGGACGCTCTTCTCACACCGATGAGGAATGCACCACCGGATTTGAGGAGCCATCATCCTCGTCACTACCATCCTATCTCCATCATTGAATATTCTGCGAATATTCCGCCTGCCCTTGACAGTATCGGATGCCGGTGGTATCAATATCTTTAATTAACATGGGGGGGACATCCTAATTCAAAATGAGCAACAAAAAGGAGGCAACAATGGACAGAAGTAAAGAATTCAATGGGGAAATATCTCTGGTAGCTTACTTACTCTACGAAAAGAGAGGTACTCATGGCTTCGAATTGGAAGACTGGTTTGAAGCCGAACGAATTGTTACGGAAAGGATTATGGGTCAGGAACCCGCTAAAAAAACCAGAACAGCACGCGCTGCTTCCGGTCCTAAAAAAAAGACAGCCCGGCCAAAAAAAGTGAAAAAGCCGGAGAGGGAGGACTGATAGAAAATGTTTACAAAAATATAGGAGGTTATATGAAAGACAGATCACGCATCAGATTCAATCCGGTCACGAAGGACATCGAAATTGAAGGTTCTGAAGAGTTTGTTAAGGTTTACTTCAATAAGATTCAGGAGATGATCTTAGATTCATCAAAGGAAATAGTCGAAGAACCCAGGATTGAAAGGGTCCGGTCTGTAGAAAAAGCCAAAAAGGAGCCGAAAGCAGTAAAGGCGCGTCCTCCGAAAAAGTCCAGGAAGGCTAAAAAGAAAGAACCCGGTGTAAAGAAAGTCACCAATGTGGATACGGTTGTCACGCTCATTCAGGGTAGCACAGAAGGTATTTCGACAGCTGAGTTGAAAGAAAAGACCGGATTGACTGAACACCAGATCTGGAACATCGTCAATCGTGCCTCTAAAGAGGGGAAGATCCGGAAGATGAAGCGGGGCGTGTATGCGGGGTAAATAGAGAAGCGTCATTAATTGCTCAACAAGAAGCGCAGGGGTCTGCGTTTTGATACTTCGCGCCACTCAACTATGGGGAGAAACCGGCCTACTCGACTCCAAAATATCAAACAAAGCAAGTCATGCTTCCGTGCGCACACGGTCTGAGATGTGAAATGAAGAAAATCAATGCCGAATACATTCAACGCGTCAATCGATTGGTAAACCATAGCCCCTATTTCGAACTGTTGTCGATGAAGATTTTAGACGTGGGGCTCGGCTTCAGCCTGCTTGAAATCAATCTGGCCGAAAAGCATCTGCAGCCGTTTGGCTTCGTTCACGGCGGGGTTTTTGCGTCGATTATCGATGCCGCTACTTTCTGGGCGATATTTTACGAGATTGAAGACCAGAAGGCCGGCGCCGCTACCGTCGATTTAAAACTAAACTATCTTGCGCCGGCGGTATCGGGCAAACTCATCGCCAAAGGTCGCCAGATCAAACTGGGTAAAACGCTGGGATATGCCGAAGCTAATGTAACCGATGAAAACAGCAAACTGCTTGCCCACGGGACATCCACCCTAATGATTTTGCCCGGTAACAGACTGGCAATGGATCATCCCCTGCCGCCCAAGTTCAGCGTGTGAAGTTTCTACTAAACTGTATAAATTAGGGAGGAAAACCATGCCGACCGTAGCACATCAGGAATTATGTTCGCGAATGATGGTTCCAGGCTCCGAACGACTCGCCCGCATCTGGGAAATGCTCTGTGATGAGGCGGATGCGAAATTATTGCTGGCAATGCCCGGCACGGCCCAGGAGCTTGCCGAAAAATGCTCATTGCCGCTCGATGAGACCGCAAGGCGGTTGGACGAACTGTATTTCAAGGGCGTGGCATTCGAGTCTGAAAAGCCGCAGGGGACCGTTTTTCGCGCGCCCAGGCATCTCATCCAGTTTCACGATGCGTCCGTACAATGGCCTGATGCGCCCGAAGCATATTACGACGAGTGGAGCGGGTTCATGGCCAACGAATACCCTCCATTGGTAAGGATGCTCCTCGATACGGGATTCCCGGTGTTCATGCGCGTCCTTCCGATTTCGGACACCGTCAAGAGCCTGGAGGGCCGCCTCCGATGCGAGGGAGTGGAAAACATCATCGAGGATGCGGATATGATTGCGTTGTGCATGTGCCCCTGCCGCCTGACCGAAAAAGCCCACGACAAGGCTTCGAGGGAGGTATGCATCCAGATCAACAAGGGCGCGAACTACAACATCAAACGCGGCACCGGGCGTCAGATCACGAAAGAGGAAGCGCTGGCCTTGCTGCATGAATGCGAGGGCAACGGCCTGGTGCACTTCACCGACGCAAAGGCGGGGCTCGGCACTTTCATTTGCAACTGCTGTGATTGCTGCTGTGCGATAATTCGCCCATATATGAAGGACGAAAAGCTTCGCGGCATCCTCGCGCCGAGCCGGTACCAGCCGCGGGTCGATCCGGAGCCATGCATGCAGGATGGCGTTTGCCGGGATATTTGCCCGGTGGGAGCGATAACGCTTGAAGCCGGCGCGCCTTGCCCGGAAATCGACGCCGATCTGTGCATCGGGTGCGGCCTGTGCGTCGATTCGTGCGCGTTCGGCGCCCTGTCCATGAGACAGGTACGGCCGCCGGAGTTCATACCAGCCTGAAAGTGATGAGATGGCGCGTCCCGTCCCTGAACCGCTGGAAGCAAAGCCTCCTGCGGGAACGGGACCTGACTGACCTTGCGGCCCAGGACCTGTAACATTCAGGAATAAGGGGAAAATGGCCGGAGGCGCGTCCGGATTCCAGGATTACCGCCGCGTAATAGAGGCCGCCGCCTTGCCGGCCGCGATCTTCACCTTCTCCTGGTAGGACCGGCCGCTGAAGAACCCCTTGGACCCAGCGATTTCCATGAGCGCCGGAAGGGCCTCCCGGACGCCGATGTTGCCCAGTGCATTGCAGATCTTTTCCTCCAAATCCGCCTTCAGGGACGCTGATCCGGAGGGTTTCGCCTGCAGCATCTCCACGAGGAGGGGAACGGCCTCGCGGGCCTTGATGATGCTCAAGGTTTCCACGATGCTCATCTTGAGCGCGTCATCCACCTTGGGTAGGACGGAAAGCAGGATTTCCGCCCGGGAGTTTCCTCCGATCCGCTGTAGGCTCTTTAAGGCCTCCATCTGCACCCGCTGATTCGCATGGAGAAGGAGCGGCGCGAGATCCACGGCCTGGGATTCTTTGCCCACGCGACCAAGCAGGTAAACGAGGTTCCGCAGGACGTACCAGGGTTCGTTCCGTATGATCCTCCCGATGATGTTGGGGATCGCCGGCGCTCCGATCTCGGTAATCACCTGCAGAATCCGCACACGTTCGGTGCTGTCCTCGCTTTTCCGAAGAATGTCCAGAAGCTCCTCCACCGGTGCATCCCCGAGTCGGGCCAGGTTTCGGGACGCCGCCTTCTGGTGGCCTCGCTCGTTGGTCATAAACTCGCGAAAGAGGATCTCCAGAAGCCCCTCCGTGGCAATCTCGCGCAGCGCCCCGGCCGCCATCGCCTGCATGGCCGGATCTCTGGGGGTTTTCTCGGACTGGATCATGCTGAGGGCGTCCAGGATGGGATGGACCTCTCCGAAAGGATCCCGCTCGAGGAGAGCCTGCTCCAGTTCCTTCAACTGCCGGCAGATCCGCTCGCAGGCGGGGCTGAAGACGGTCTCGGTCGCGAACCATTGGGAGAGCATTTC
Source organism: Syntrophobacterales bacterium GWC2_56_13 (assembly GCA_001830835.1). Lineage (GTDB taxonomy): Bacteria > Desulfobacterota > Syntrophia > Syntrophales > UBA5619 > JAKAFS01. The sequence goes on from MICJ01000006.1 coordinate 6,294, forward strand.
GGCGAGATGACTCGCCTGATCCACCAGGCCGGCGGCAATGAGCCCTTCCAGGATTTGCGAGAGGGACTCGGCCGCCCAGGCGCCGAGCTCAGGGTTGGGATCGGTCAGTTTTTCGGTGAACCACGCAAGGACTTCATCGGCGGTCTGGCCGTAGCCGATGCCGTAGAGCTCCATGACGATTCCGGGCAGCTCCGCCTTGAGATTGGGGTCGAGAGGACCGGCCTCGTCTCCCCTCTGGATCCACTGGAGCTTCTCCTTCAGCAGGCTGAAGCGGCGCTCCCGCTCTTCCTTCTCCTGTGCGTCCCTGGCCTTCCTTTCGCTCTCCAGCCTCCGGCCCTTCTCCGTATTCATCAGCCCTTCGTGGGAAAGGGCCGCCGCCTGGCCGTGCTCTCCGGGCGCTTCCGCCATATGGGCCAATCCGTCGGCCACTTCGGCGAACCGTTCATCGGGAAGTTCCCCGATGACGTTATCGAAAAGGCGCCCCCCGAAGAGATTTCGAACATCGCGGGAGAGAACGAGGCTGATCATCTCGTTATCCATCTCCGCGACGGAACGGGCCACGAGGTCGGCGAGCTGTTCCTGATCCGCGGGATCGGCGATCTTCTCCAGCATCCGCACCATATGGACGAGCTTCTCCGAGAGCTGCACGCCGGGCGTTAGGTCCCGCTGCTCGACGATGTGTTTCATCCCGGTCTGGAAGATCTGTCCGATCCATTCGGGATCCTTCGCCTTTTCGACGATCTGCTGCAGGTCAGTCGATTCGGGATTGGCCTCCATGAGGATGCTCAGGATGTCATCGTCCTTGAGGTCCATGCTCGCGATGATCTGCTGGTCTTTGTCCCTGGTTACATACATTTTTTCGTTGAAGAGGATATGCCGGACCGCATGGCGGTCGAGAATCGCCTGCAGCCCGCCCTCGGCGCGGGCGGCTTCCGGTCTCAGGCTTATCGCCCGGATGAAGGCAAGGAGTTCTTCTTTCCCCATCCCTTTGAAGAAGGTGATACTCCGGATGTCCAGGATGATGAGGATTTCGACGAAGGCGCGGATCTGTATTTTTTCCTGGTCTTTATGATCCGCCGGCTCACCGTCGACGAGGAGCTTCCGCTCCGATTCGGCCAGGATCAGCGGATCCTTCTCTTCCAGGAGCTCCGTACAGGCCTGGAGAAGCAGGTCGACGGTCTGGTTGACGATGGCGCTGGTGGTGGGATAGAGTCGGAGAGAGGTGACTGATTTGATCAGGATCGTGACGACGTTGATTGCTTTTTCCTGGATACCCTGATCTGTCATTACTGCACCTGTCATGACGTCGGATTAGCGGGGGGCGGCCGAACCATAAGCCCAAGGTTCGGCCCAATAAAACAGAAACGGCGAATTATTTCAACCTGAAATTTGCACTATTCTTTACACCTTAAATTTCATCCTTAGCAGGCGGCACGTCGGCTGTCTTTCCCGCCACTGTTTTGCCGACTCCGCATTCCCCGGGGCCCTGTCCTTAATTTTCTGTTTAGCGGAGCGAGGAGGTGCAGGATCGAAAAAATATCTTGAAATCGAAGGGAGCTAATTTAGGGACATGAAAATGCTTGTTATTTTTTTATAGATTGTTAAACAAGCCCTATTCCGATTGGGGTGTTCTGTCTGTGATGCAGAACTGAGAGCATACCCACGGCATGAAAAAGGTATGGGGAAAATCGACCGGTTTCTAAACAAGCGGACAATGATCCTCGGTGACGTCAAGTCGGGCAAAACCGCCCGAACCGCTGAAATTTTGCGGCAGTTTTTGCAGGCAGGCTACGCGGAAAAGATTGCCGTCCTGGATATGGCGCCGGATACCATCCGCGGCATCGGTGGGAAAATGGAACGCTTTCCGGATGAGCCGTTGCTCTACCTCACAGCCGATGTCCATGCGCCCCGCCTCATGGGCGAAAACGAGTCTCATGCGCGGCAACTGGCTGAAGCAAACGCTCGGGCCATCGAAAAATTATTCTTGCAACTGAGCCGGCGCCGAAAAGAGATCCTTTTCGTCAACGACACGACCCTTTATCTTCAGGCAGGCACACTGAAACGGCTGCTGAAAATCCTCAACACCACCTCGACCCAGGTTCTCAATGCCTATTACGGCAGCACTTTTCCGGATTCCCCGCTTTCCAGGCGGGAAACGCAATTGACCGAAGAATTGATGAAAACCTGTGATCAGATCATCTATGGCAATGGA
>MICJ01000006.1:8514-11609 GCA_001830835.1 Syntrophobacterales bacterium GWC2_56_13
TACCACCCCTTAAAGCGCAGCCGCTTGGCCATCCGCGGCACGATGGCGCGCCGGCTTTTTTATGACAGATTCGGTCTTGATTTCGGGAGGAGTTAAGAGTAAAAAGCGAAACAAGGAGTGCCTATATGGGCTGAGAAGATACCCTTTGACCCTGACCTGGGTAATGCCAGCGTAGGAAATGGCGATTACTGTATTTTCCATGAATCTCATCAGGGGCCATATCCCGGTAAGGGTGTGGCCCTTTTTTACGGTCCGGTCCGCTTCCGGGAGGAGAGGGCCGACGGGACGGTCATCATGAAGAAGGTGGTTTTTGTCGTATCGGGAGGGGAACTCGGCGATCCGGTGTTTTTCCGGGAACAGGCTGTGAAGGCGGCGCCTGCAGCGGTGATCTGCGCCGACGGCGGCGCCCGTCATCTGCAGGCCGTGGGGATCGTGCCCGCCCTTATCGTCGGGGACATGGATTCCCTGGATTCCGAAAGTCAGAGATACTATGAGGCGATGGGCTGCCGGATCATCCGCCACCCGCCGCAGAAGGACGAGACTGATACCGAGTTGGCGCTCCGGGAGGCCTTCGGCATGGACCCCGCGGAGGTCTGGATCTGGGGGGCGCTCGGCCACCGGTTGGACCATACCCTGGCGAACCTCTGCCTCCTCGTGCAGGGGGCAAAGTGGGGGATCACGGTCAAGCTGATCGATGCCTGGTGCGAAGTTTTTCTCATCAACCGGCGGACGGTTCTTGAAGGGGAAGTAGGGCAGACCGTTTCGCTCCTTCCTTTTGCAGGAGATGCGGCCGGCGTCACACTTACGGGATTCGAATACCACTTGACGAAGGCGGTCATGGAAATCGGCCGCCCTCACGGGATCAGCAACCGCCTGGTGGAGCGGGAGGGGATCATCGAGGTGGATTCGGGATGTCTCCTCGCGGTGAGGTATTTCCGGCCGGGCGTTTTCCCAGGGGAGGGCAAAGGATGAAACCGGTCCGGGTATTGACGATTGCCGGCTCAGATTCGGGCGGCGGGGCGGGGATCCAGGCGGATCTTAAGACAATCACCGTTCTCGGAGGATTTGGAATGAGCGTCGTTACGGCGCTGACCGCCCAGAACACCCTTGGGGTCCACGGCATCCACGAGGTTCCGCCGGAATTCGTGGCTGCGCAGTTCGATGCGGTCGCGACCGACATCGGCGTCGATGCGGCCAAGACAGGGATGCTAACCAGCGCGGAGATCATCCGGGTCGTGGCCGGGAAGATCCGCCAGTACGGCATTGAAAAGCTCGTCGTCGATCCGGTGATGGTGGCCAAAGGAGGGATGGCGCTGATCCATGAGGAGGCCAAGAGGACCCTCATCGCGGAGCTCATCCCGCTGGCCTTCGTCCTTACGCCGAACATCTCCGAGGCCGAGGTCCTCTCCGGGATCCGGATCGCGACGATCTCCGACATGAGGGAGGCGGCGCGGATCATCCGGGATCTGGGTGCAGGGTATGTGGTTGTCAAGGGGGGGCACCTCCGCGGGGACCCGGTCGATCTCCTCTATGACGGCCGGGAGTTCCGGGAGTTCGTCTCGCCGCGGATCGCGACGTCGGACACCCACGGGACCGGCTGTACTTATTCGGCGGCAATCGCTACAGGTCTCGCCTTTGGCAGGGATGTAGCCGGGGCCGTGGCGGAAGCGAAGCGCTATATTACCGAAGCCGTACGGCACGCCTGGCGCCTGGGCGGCGGACATGGGCCGACGAACCATCTGGCGCCGCTGTTCGCCGCCGGAAGCGGCGAGGCGATGGTACTGCCAGGGGTAAAGGGAGGAAATGGCGGCGGTGAGAAAATCCTCAGGGAGGTTAAATGACCGAGAGCGCAACCCGCAAGCCCCGAAAAAAAGAACTTTCCATGCCGGGAAGTCCCGTCCTGCAGGCGGTCGGCCTCACGATGGATGCCGCTGCGGCAATTGTCCGCCGCCTGCACCAGGCGGGACATGAGGCGTTCTGGGTCGGCGGCTGCGTCCGCGATCTGCTCCGCGGGGCGGCTCCCGAGGATTACGACATCGTTACATCGGCCCGTCCGGATGAGGTCCAGGCGCTTTTTCCCCGAACAATAACAGTCGGCGCCCGGTTCGGCGTCGTCCTTGTCATCGAGGAAGGCCGGCAGTACGAGGTTGCCACCTTCAGGACGGAAACCGGTTACGATGACGGACGCCGCCCCGCCCGGGTTGCGTTCACGACGGCCGAGGAGGATGTCGGCCGGCGGGATTTCACCATCAACGGCCTCCTCATGAATCCGGAGAACGGCCGGATCATCGATCATGTGGACGGCCGTCGCGACCTCGAACGAAGGATCATCCGGACGATCGGCGATCCGGAGGCCCGCTTTGCGGAGGATCACCTGCGGATGCTTCGGGCGGTCCGTTTTGCCGCCGCGTTCGACTTTACGATCGACCCGGAGACGCTCTCGGCTGTGAGACGACATGCGCCTACCATCCGGCGGATCAGCGCCGAGCGGATTCATGAGGAGCTCTCCCGGATTCTTTCGGGCGGCGCGGCGCGGCGCGGCATGGAACTCCTCTCCGATAGTTCTCTGCTCGCCGAGATACTGCCGGAGGTCCATGCCCTGCAGGGGATTGTCCAACCGCCGGCCTTCCACCCCGAGGGGGATGTCTGGGAGCATACCCTCCGGATGTTGGCCCTCCTTCCTCTGTATGAGGGCTGCGCCGATCTGTGTCTCGCCTGGGCAGTCCTCCTCCACGACGTCGGCAAGGCGGTAACCCGCTTTGAGGATGCAGCCGGCATCCATTTCTACGGCCATGTCCGCCTGGGGGAAGAGATCGCCACCACAATCCTCCGGCGGCTCCGCTTTTCCCGCGAGGAAACGGAAAAGATCCTTGCCCTCGTTCGGGGACACATGCTCTTCATGAACGTCCGGAAGATGCGCCCGAACCGGCTGAAGCGTTTTCTTAGGACGCCGGATTTCGGGCTCCATCTGGAGCTCCACCGCCTCGACTGTCTCGGGAGCCACGGCATGCTCGATCACTATGAATTCTGCGTGCAAAAGCTGAACGAGTATTCAGAGGAAGAGCTCCGGCCGACCCGCTTCCTGACCGGTGCGG
>MICJ01000006.1:11672-13916 GCA_001830835.1 Syntrophobacterales bacterium GWC2_56_13
ATGCCCAGCTTGGCGGAGAGATTGTCACCGCCGGGGAGGCGCGTTCCCTGGTCCGGAAACGGTGGGGCGACCCGGTCCCGCGGAGAGCTTGATCCGGATGCCCCCTGTCGCGCATACCGCTGCTGCATCGTCACAGACGCTTGCATTTTCCCCTTCGTTTTCATAAGAATGGGCATCCGGAGTGGGCGATACCGGTACAAGCTCTCCGTACGCAGGGAGGTTTTTGAAAATGGCCTTTGCCGGGGCGCTCGCCCCTTTTCGGAAACGGTCGCACCTTTTCACCGGAGTGGTTATTCTGACGCTTCTTGTTGCGGGGTGCGGCCATCCGGCTATCCGCCCCCCCGCAACGCCGTCCGCGGCAGTGGAGAAACTGGCGCTGAAGAGTCTGGGCTATACCATCCAGGCGGGGGCGTTCGCCAATGCGGAGAACGCCGCCCGTCTGACCAATTCTCTTCAGGAGAAGGGTCTCGTTGCGACCTATTTCGTGGCCCGCCGGGGTCTGTACAAGGTCCGTTTCGGTAATTTTCCGACCAAGGAGCAGGCCCATATCAGGGCTGAGGATCTCCTTAAGGCGGGGATCATTGCTGAGTTCTATATCGTCAACCCGGAGGAGTATCCGGTTGCGCGAAGAGGGGAACTGGGCGAGGCGTACCTCCGGGAAGAGCTGGTCCGGACCGCCCGCAGTTTCCTCGGCGTACCCTATCTCTGGGGGGGAACCTCCACCGAAACGGGCTTCGATTGCAGCGGCCTGACGATGACCGTCTATCAGTTGAACGGCCTCGATCTTCCCCGGACGTCCCGGGAGCAGTTTGCGACGGGCAACCCGGTGGACCGCTCCTCGCTGGAAAAGGGGGACCTCATCTTTTTCGCCGGAGGGGGGAACAAGGTCTCCCATGTGGGCATCTATGCCGGGAACGGCGAGATCATCCATGCCGCGGGAAAGGGGAAAAGAATCAGGACGGATCCCCTCGCGAAAGGCTATTTCGGCCGGACTTATATCGGGGCAAGATCCTATCTGTAAGAGAAGGGGAGAAGGGGAAAGCATGGATATCGAGAATTTACTGGTCACGGGAGGCTGCGGCTTCATCGGGAGCAACTTCATCCGCCACCTGCTTGCGAAAACAGGTTTCCGGGGGCGGATCATCAATGCCGATAGTCTGACCTATGCGGGGAATCCGGAAAACTTGAGCGGCGTCAAGGATGAATTTCCGGAACGGTACCTCTTCAGGAAGGCGGACATCTGCGATGCGCCCCTCCTCCAGGAGCTCTTTGCCGAGTATCGGATCGATGCCGTCTGCCATTTCGCCGCCGAGTCCCATGTGGACCGTTCCATCAAGCGGCCGGACAGTTTCATCCAGACCAATATCATCGGGACATTCAATCTCCTCGAAGCGGCAAGGGCCAGGGGCGGGGGGTTCCGCCTCTTCCACCACATCAGCACCGACGAGGTCTACGGCAGCCTCGGTCCGGTGGGGCATTTCACCGAGGAGACGCCCTACCGTCCGAACAGCCCCTACTCCGCTTCCAAGGCGTCCTCCGACCATCTTGTTCGGGCCTACCACGAAACCTATGGTCTGCCGACGACGCTTTCCAACTGCTCCAACAACTACGGACCCTGTCAGTTTCCGGAAAAGCTCATCCCCCTGATGATCCTCAATGCCTTAGAGGGGAAGCCCCTGCCCGTTTACGGCGATGGACGGAATGTCCGGGACTGGCTCTACGTGACGGATCACTGCGAGGCGATCTGGACGATCATGATGGAGGGCCGGAGGGGAGAGACCTATAACATCGGGGGTCAGGCGGAGATGGAGAATATCGCCATTGTGGAGATGATCTGTGATCTGGTGGACGAACTCGCGCCCGCCGCAGCCGGGGGCTTTCGGCGGCGGCTGATCACCTATGTTCCGGACCGGCCCGGTCACGACCGGCGCTATGCCATCGATTTCTCGAAACTGCATGGGGAATTGGGTTGGTCTCCCGGGGAGTCCTTCGCCTCCGGTCTGCGGAAGACCATCCGGTGGTACCTCGCGAACCGGGCTTGGAGCGACCGGATCAGGAGCGGCGAATATCAGTCCTGGATCCGCGAGCAGTACGGGCAGTAGGCTTCCTTTTCCCCGAAAGGCAGGTTTTATTAAAGGCATCCGCGCCCAGAAGGAGAAACGCAAACCAAATTTTCCAGGGACTTACGCCTGAAAGTCTGTTGGAATGGGGGTGTCTCCGGCGGGTTCAGGAAGCGGCTGCCGT
>MICJ01000006.1:14007-15399 GCA_001830835.1 Syntrophobacterales bacterium GWC2_56_13
TCTATCTGATGAACGCGAAAAGAACGGCGAATCCCGTGGGCAAGGCGATGTTCGAACAGATCGCCGGCGAGGAACTGGAGCATTACGACAGGCTGAAACAGTTGGCCGACAACTGGCGGAAAGATAAGAAATGGCCGGACACCGTTCCGCTCAAGCTGAGGGGTACGGCAGTGAGGGCCATTTTCGGCAAGGCCGCCCGGGCGAGTGCGAAGGCGTCCGCCGGGGACGATGACGATTTGAAGGCCGTCCGCACGGCGATCGCATTCGAGGCCAAGGGGGCGCAGTTCTATGCCGAGCTCCGGGACCAGTCATCCGACCCGAAGGAGAAGGCGTTCTTCGGACTGCTCGCCGACATCGAACACGAACACTTCGCCTCCCTCAAGGACACGGAAGAGTTCTTCATCGATCCGGGCGCCTGGTACCAGAAGGCGGAGAGCACGGTGCTTGATGGGGCCTGACAGCAGCGTCAGAGGGGACAGGGTGAAAAAAGCGGGCCGGACGTGAACCGGCCCGCTTTTTAAAATTTATGCGACCGCGATTCAGCTCCGCAGGGAGTCTTCCAACGCCTCCAGCTTCAGGCTCAGATCGTTCCAGGCATAGTAGAGATCTTCCAGCCCCACGGAGACGTCCTTCAGCTCCTGATTTAGCCGTCTCATCCGCTCCGGATCCCGGTAGATGCCCGGTTCGCAGAGGACCTCCTCGCTTTCTTTCTTTTTTGCCTCCAGAAGGGTGATTCGTTTTTCGGTTGCGATCAGGTCGCGTTTAAGGGCTGACGTCGCCCGCGAGAGCCGGTTCCGTCCTTCCGCCTCCAGACGTTTCTCTTCTTTTGTCTTTCGCCCTTTTTCTTCTTTCGGCGCATCGGTCGCCGCGGCGGCAGGAGAGGGTGCGCCGCTTTGCGCCTCCCGTCTCTTTTCGATGAAGTAGGAGTAGTTGCCCCGATACTCGTGACAGACGCCGTCCCGAAGCTCGAAGACCCGGCCGACGAGGCAGTCGAGGAAGTAGCGGTCGTGGGAGACGATCAGGATCGTCCCTCGATAACCCAACAGGGCGTTCTGGAAGATCTCCCTCATCTTCAGATCGAGGTGATTGGTCGGCTCGTCCAGGATCAGGAGGTTCGTGTCCGTGAGGAGGATCTTCAAAAGAGCGAGACGGGATTTCTCCCCACCGGACAGGACGTCGATCTCCTTGTAGATGTCATCGCCGGAGAAGAGGAAGGCGCCCAGGAGGTTCCGCCGTTCCTGGTCGTTGCTCCGCGTCCCCGCGGCGCTGACCTCCTCCCAGACGGTCCGGTGGTAGTCGAGGTTCTGAGCGCTCTCCTGTGAGAAGAAGGCCATCTTCACGTTGAGGCCGTAGACGACTTCGCCTTGAGAGGGCGTCTCGGCGCCGCTGATG
>MICJ01000006.1:15431-18054 GCA_001830835.1 Syntrophobacterales bacterium GWC2_56_13
GGCCCCGACGACGGCGGCCTTTTCCCCGCGGTAGAGTGTGAAAGTCAGGTCCTGGAAAACTGTCAGATCCCCGTAGGTCTTGGCGAGGCGGCGGACGGAGACGACCTCCTTGCCGCTCCGGGGGCTTTCGGGGAACCGGATCTTCACGCTTTTTCCATGCCCCTCCTCCTGGAGAATGTCGAACTTCTCCAGCATCTTCAGGCGGCTCTGGACCTGGCTCGCCTTCGTGGCCTTGTAACGGAACCGCTCGATGAATTCGCGGATCCGCTTGATCTCCGCCCGCTGGAGCTCCATCTCCTTTTTCAGGGCCTCCCGGCGTCGCTCCTTTTCGCTCAGATAGTAGGAGTAGTTCCCCTTGTAGAGGGTGATCGTCCGGTTGGCCAACTCCGCAATGACGGTGACGATCTTGTCCAAAAAGACGCGGTCATGGGCGATGGCGACGATGGTGCCGGGATAGTCCTTGAGCCAGCTCTCCAGCCATTCCAGGCTCTCCGTGTCCAGGTGATTTGTCGGCTCGTCGAGGAGCATGATGTCCGGCCGGGACAAGAGGATGACGGCGAGCATGATCCGCATCTTCCAGCCTCCGGAGAACTCCCCGCAGTTTTTAGTAAAATCGCTGTTCCTAAAGCCGAAGCCGGCGAGGATCTGTTTCGCCTGCGCCTCGAAGGCGTAGCCGTCCTTCGCATTGAACCGTGCGACGGCCGTCTCGTATTCCTTCAGGAGCTTCTCATGGGCCGGGTCGTTCGGGTCGGCCTGGGAGAGCGCCTCCTCACCGCGCTTCACCGCCTCCTCCAGATCGGCGAGGCCGCTCTTCCGCCGAAGATAATCCATAAGCGGCACGGGATCGAGTTCGACCAGGTCCTGGGGGAGGTAGCCAATCGTTACTCGCTTGCGATCGGGGATTTCGATAGTTCCCCCATCCAGATCTACGATGCCGAGGATCGCGCGCAGGAGGGTCGTTTTCCCCGTTCCGTTGTCGCCCACGAGGCCGATGCGGCTCCTGTCCGCGATGGCCCAACTGATCCGGTCGAAGATCTTCCGGTCGGCGAAAGAGAGGCTGATGTCCCGAATATAAATCAATTTCAGTTGTTCCTTTGGGGACAGATTTCAAATCTGTCCCCCATTGTCCCCGATTGTTCGGCGCCGTTTATATCAGGACTTTCTTTTCAATGGAAGCAAATGCTGCAGCGCCGGATAGCCGTGGTGGATGGCCGGGATCTGCCCCCGGGAGACGGAAGTGACCCCGGATTGAACATGGGGAGGGACAATCACTTAAAAAATCATATCGCCCAACCAAGATGATGCCTTGACATCACGCCGCATGATGCTATGAGGACATTATGAGAACAACACTTACCATAGACGACGATGTTCTGGCCAATACGAAAGCTGTTGCGGCAAAGCTCCATGCGCCCTTTCGCCGCGTGGTTAATGAGGCGCTGCGTACCGGATTGCAGACGGTTGAGGATACCCCGCGAACTCGGTCCTATCACACCCGCCCCCACAAGATGGGGCTGAAAGCCGGGAGGAATCTGGACAACATCCAGGCGCTCCTATCGCAGATCGAGGGGGAGGATCACCGGTGATCCTCGTGGATGCCAACGTCCTCTTGTATGTTGAAGACCAACAGAGTCCTCACCATGTGATGGCACGTGAATGGTGGGATGCTCAGTTGTCTGGCGCCTCGCCGGTGTGCCTTTGCTGGACCGGCTCGCCGTTCTTTTAGGGGGGAGGGGGGCGGAGGAACTGGTCTTCGGAGAAATATCTACGGGGGCGCAAAATGATTTGCAGCGGGCAACAGCCATTGCGCGATCCATGGTGGCGGAATACGGCATGAGCGATCGACTGGGACTGGTGACCTATGAGTCCCCACGCCAGCCTACGTTTCTCCTGGAGAGCTATACTGCCAAAAAACCTACAGCGAAACAAAGGCGACCCAGATTAACGAGGAAATCTCCGGCGTGATGGAACAGACCCATCAAAAGGTGCGCAACATTCTGTCTGAACGCCGGAAAGTCCTGGATAATCTCGCCCATCTCCTGTCGGAGAAGGAAATCGTGCAGGGAGAGGAACTCAGACAGATGTTGTCCGATTCGACCAACTGAGGCATCAGCGCCTGAGCAGCGTCTCTTTTCCCTTGTTTTTGACAAGGAATTATAAAAAGCCGCTACCGCCATTGCGACTGGTTTATCGATACTACTCCTCAAAAAGAGGGTTTGAAAGTGAATTTAAATAGCAAGACCATTCCCGGGATTCTGTCTCATTTGTGGGCGAGTCTCCGCGGAACCGGTTTTACACAAAAGTTGGCCTGTAGCGAGCCGCCGCTGCGAGCGGAGTTATTCAGCGCCGATCAGATGGAGCAGCATGGCAGGACGCTCGCAGGCTCACATACGTTAAGCCCGGGACACGCTCCGGATCGGCTTCTGACACGACTGGCCGAGAATGAAGGCCTCCTGATTGGCGTCCAAAATTTGCTGACGGAGGCGGTTAAGGCAAACCGCCGGATTACGCCTGCCGGGGAATGGCTGCTCGACAACTTCTATCTGATTGAAGAGCAGATACGCACCGCCAGGAGGCATTTGCCAAAGGGGTACAGCCGGGAACTCCCTCGCCTGATGAATGG
>MICJ01000007.1 GCA_001830835.1 Syntrophobacterales bacterium GWC2_56_13
GACAGGAACATCACGGGGAGGTAGATGTAAAGCGCCTTTCGCGGAATCCCCGCGCTGAGCGAAGAATACATGCAGAGCCAGGAGAGGATGGCGGCAACGACATAGGTGGCCATCCCTGTAGTCGAAATATTCTCCGGCATGGTAGGTGGAGAGCATGACCAGCACGACACCCGAGACGCCGGGAACAAAGATGGGGATATTGAAGGCATGATCCAGGCGCCAGGCCAGGAATGTCCCGAGAAGAAACGGGAGAATCCCGACGGTGTGAAAAGGCGGGCGGGACAATCCGAACCATCCCGCAATCTTTGTTCTGATCTCCTTTCCCTTTTCTGCCATTTGGCTGAACCTCGCACCTTCTGTGTTGCCGGGCAGTGAAGTAACACAAAGCCCGGAGATTGTCAAACCGCCGTCCTTTCTGAGCTGCCGTTTCTTGATCTTTCATCCTCGTTAAAAAGATTACAATTTTTTCTTGATTGTTGTTTTTCTTTGTGTTAGTTATAACTCCAAGTCAACGTCGTGAACAGGTTGTTTTAAAATCTTTAACAATCCGGAACACGTAAAATCCTATGAATCGTCTCCAGTTACAGCCGCTTTTATTCGCAATATCCCATATTCAGAAGGATTCCCCGAGAATGACGATGGTCGCGGCGTCTGTCCCGTCGGCCGGGGATGACCCGATAGTGATTCGACCACCCTGGGGTGGCGACGGTGTTTTGTTCCATTAAAACTATTGATGAAAGGGGGACATGAGGGAATGACGAAGGCAGAATTGATTGCAGTGATGGCGGAGGATGCAGGGGTTACGAAGGCAGCCGCGGCTAAGGGGCTGGGATGCTTTACCGCAACCGTGGCCAAAGAGCTCAAGAAGAGCGGCAAGCTCGGACTGGTGGGATTTGGAACGTTTTCCGTGGTGAAGAGAAAGGCCAGGGAAGGACGGAATCCGCAGACCGGAAAGACCATCAAGATTGCAGCCAAGAAGGTCGTCAAATTCAAGGCGGGCAAGGCTCTGGCTGACTCGGTAAACAAGGTAAAATAGCGGCGTTATTGAAGAGACCAACCGGAAAGGCCTCCATGTTGGATAATGGAGGCCTTTGTCTGTAAGAAGGGATCGATCTGCTTGCAGCCTGTTGCGATCAGACCTTCCGGGGATTCACCCCGGGCCTGTCCCGTCGATACGTGAGGTATGATTTGACCAGAAAACGGATTTTAAGCGGGATGAGACCCACGGGGAAGCTCCATTTAGGCAATCTCCATGGCGCGCTTTCGAACTGGATCGCCCTTCAGAATCATGGCGATTACGACTGCTTCTACTTTGTCGCCGACTGGCATGCGCTCACGAGCGACTACGCGACCACGGACGATATCAGGGCGAACACCATCGACATGGTGATCGACTGGCTTAGCGCCGGTCTGGATCCGGTAAAAAGCACCCTCTTCATCCAGTCGAATATACGGGAACATGCGGAACTCTTCCTCCTGCTCTCCATGATTACCCCCTTAACCTGGCTGGAGAGGAATCCGACCTACAAGGAGATGAAAGAGGAGCTTGCCGGGAAGGACCTCTCGACGTTCGGTTTTCTCGGCTATCCCGTCCTCCAGGCGGCGGACATCATCATGTACAAGGCCTACGGCGTCCCGGTAGGCGTCGATCAGCTTCCCCACGTGGAACTGACGAGGGAGATCGCCCGCCGTTTCAATTTTCTCTACGGCGAGATCTTCCCCATCCCCGAGCCGCTCCTTACGGAAGTGCCGAAACTCCTGGGGATCGACGGAAGAAAAATGAGCAAATCCTACGATAATTCGATATTCATGAGCGACCGGGGAGACGTCCTGAAAAAAAAGGTCGCGGCCATGTTCACCGATCCCCAGCGTCAGCGCAAGAGAGATCCCGGCCGGCCGGAACTCTGCAACGTCTTCACGTTTCATCAGCTCTACTCGACGGGGGAGACCGTTGCGGAGATCCCCCCCGCCTGCCGGAGCGCGGCCATCGGCTGTATCGAGTGCAAGAGACGCCTGGCCGAGGCGATTGCGGACGGCATGAGGCCGATCCACGAACGCCGGGAGCATTACCTGCGTTATCCCGAAGAGGTCCGGGCGATCATCGAGGACGGCAATGCCCGGGCTGCCCGGATCGCGGAGGCAACACTCTCCGAAGTGCGGGAAGCGATGAAAATATGCCATGAGTTATGAGATCAAGTTAGACATCTTTGAAGGTCCGCTCGATCTTCTGCTCTATCTCATCAGGAAGAACGAGATCGACATCTACAATATTCCCATTGCCCTGATCACCGCGCAATATCTGGCATACCTCGAGATGATGCGCTCTCTCAATCTGGATCTCGCCGGGGAATATCTGGTGCTGGCCTCGACGCTCATCCACATCAAGTCGAAGCTGCTCCTGCCGCCGGACGAGAGTGAGGGCGAAGAGGAGGAAGGGGAGGACCCCCGTGCGGAACTGGTTCAGCAGCTCCTGGAATATCAGATATTCAAGGAAGCGGCTCTCCGCCTGGAGAACCGTCCCCTCCTCGAGCGGGATGTGTTCACGCGGGGCGCGCCCGGGGAGGCGCCGTCCGCAGCGGAAGAAGAGGGAGAGGCGATGATGGAGGTCGGTGTATTTGAACTTGTAGCGGCCTTCCGCCGGATCGTCGCCGGTTTCGACCGGCCGGAGGAGCTGGAGATCGACGCGGAGAAGATGTCACTGGCCGACCGGATCAACGAGATCATGGAGATGCTGTCGGAGAAACAACAGATGACCTTTGTCGAACTGATTGGCGACCGGACCGACCGGCGGCGGATCATCTACACCTTTCTCGCGATCCTGGAGCTCATGAAGCTCCGGATGATCAGGGCCTACCAGTCGGGACCCTTCGGTGCGATCAGGCTGTTCCTGGCGGTGGAGGGATGACGGCTGCGTAAAAAGTCCATATGCTGCGTTGCGCTTCATCCCTCGTCCTTGCGGCGTACGCAAAAGTACGCCTCACTCCTCGCGATTCGCGCGCCTTGCCTCTGGAGCTTTTTACGAAGCCGTCCGGTTTTTGGGGGGGAGTGTTCCTTTCTTATGAGTGGAGGAATGACGGTGATGGAGGAAAAAGTCGCAATCATCGAGGCGCTCATCTTCGCATCGGAAACGCCTCTTACGGCCGAGAGGGTTGTGGAGATACTGCCCGGCACGGACAAAAAGGAGATCGTGTTACTTTTCGGGGAACTGGTGCGGGAGTACGAGCAGCGGGGGAGCGGGGTCTGCCTCCGGGAGATCGCCGGCGGCTTCCAGTTCCGGACCAGAGCGGATCTTGCCCCCTGGATCCGGAAATTGAAGACCGGCCGGCCGGCGATGCTTTCTCAGGCTGCGCTGGAGACCCTGGCTGTGGTTGCGTACCGCCAGCCTCTCGTGAAGGCCGAGATAGACCGGATACGCGGCGTCGATGTGAGCGGCGCCCTGAAGGGTCTTTTGGAGAAGAAACTCGTGCGGATCGTGGGAAGGAAGGACGTTCCCGGTAAACCCATCATCTACGGAACCACCAGGAAATTTCTTGAGGTCTTCAACCTGCGGGATCTTTCCGAATTGCCGACGTTAAGGGAATTGAAGGATCTGCAGGAGTGACAGCTTGGAATTTTTTCAGGGAGCAGCAGAAATAGGACTATGGAAGAGCGGTTGCAGAAGATCCTTTCGCAGGCCGGCGTTTCATCCCGCCGTGCGGCGGAAAAAATGATCGCCGAGGGCCGGATCAGCGTCAACCGCGCCGTGGCGACCGAACCCGGAACGAAGGCGGATCCGGAAAAAGACGAGATCCGTGTGGACGGCAGACTCATCTCCTGTGAGAGGGAACGGATCTACCTCCTCCTCCACAAGCCGCGGGGGGTTGTGACGACCATGAGCGATCCGCAGGGGAGACCCGTCGTTGCGGATCTGCTCGGCGGGGTCACTGAGCGCGTGTTTCCCGTCGGACGGCTGGACTACGATTCGGAAGGGCTCCTGATCCTCACCAACGACGGAGAGTTTTCCCAGCGTCTCCAGCACCCCCGTTACCGGATTCCGAAGACCTATCGCGTCAAGGTGGAGGGGCGTCTCCTCAAGGGGGAGCTTCAGGCCCTGGAAAAAGGGATCGATCTGGCCGACGGGAGATTTTCTCCGGCCGGCGTTCTTCTTGAAAAGACGAACCGGGGAAGCTCCTGGCTCAGGATCACCATTACGGATGGCAGAAATCGTGTGCTCAGAAGGGCTTTCGAGTCCATCGGCCATCCTGTCGTCCGCCTGGTCCGTGTCGCCGTGGCGGATATCGCCCTCGGTTCCCTCCGCGAGGGGACCTTGCGCCTGCTGACCCCGAAGGAAGTGGACCGTCTCCTTGTCCTGGCGAGCAAGCGGAAGCCGGAAAAAAATTGTCTTGACATTCATTTGAAAATAAATAATAGTCGCCGAAAATAAAGGTATATTATTACGTTATTTGAACCTACCGTGGATTTGCCTGCTTCACGGGAAGTGAAAGTGAGAAGCCATCATTAAGCCATTGTTAGGAGGAGGTCATGAACAAATCTGGACTTATTGAAGCGTTGAGTCGAAAAGAAAACCTGACGGAAAAAAAGGCAATTGATGTGGTAAATCTGATCTTCAAGGGATTTACCGATGAACTGAGAAAAAGCGGCCGGATCGAAATCAGGGGGTTCGGAAGCTTCGTCGTCCGGAAATATGACGCCTACACGGGAAGAAACCCCAAGACCGGCAAGAGCATCAAGGTTTTTCCCAAGAGGCTGCCCTTCTTCAAGGTCGGCAAGGAACTCAAGGAGAAGGTCGACAGGAAAAGGTAGACCTTCCGGCTGTTCCAGAGAAATTTCCGAAAAACCCGCAACGCATCACACGGTAAATGGATCGGGGGTCGCCACTGACCCCCTTTTTTCGTTATGCCGGGTCCGGATCAGCAATGCACAGACCGCCTCCGGCCTGCGCCGTCTTTGCGTCAATCTTCATCCCGGCATCGTTGTAGTTCAGGGCATCAACCCCTCTTCACGGAAGCTGAAAAAGCGGTTTTCACCTATGATAATATGATCGTGGACGAGGATGTCCAGCACCTTCGCCGTCTCCTGGATTGTCTTCGTAAGGCGGATGTCGGCGTCGGAAGGGCGGACGTGGCCGGAAGGGTGGTTGTGGGCAAGGATGATGGCCGAGGCCTTTTTCTTAAGGGCGCTTTCCAGGACCTGCCGCGGGTAGACTACGGCCTGGTTGACGATTCCCTTCTGGATGGTTTCGAACTCGATGATCTGGTTCTGGGCGTCGAGGTAGATGACGCAGAACTCCTCGTCCTTCTTTGTGCCCATGACTGTCCGGCAGAAATCGAGGAGCTCGGTCGTGCAGGAGACCTGCCTCTTCTCCTTCGCCTTCTGCTTGAGGTAGAGCGCGGCGATCTCCTTGACGAGTTTCAGAAAAATCGCGGAATTTTTACCAATGCCCGGAACTTTCTCCAGGTCTTCGATCTCTGCGTCCACGACCTCCTTGAGGGAGCCGAACTCCTGGAGGAGCTCTTTCGCCCGGTCTTTTACATCCTGCTGCCGGACAACATAGGTCAGAATGAGTTCCAAGACTTCGTGGTCGTGGAGGGCATCCATTCCTGCGGTCATGAATTTCTTTCTCAGGCGTTCCCGATGTCCCCGCTTGTAATCTTTTCCCGGATCTGTACGCATCTCCCCTTCCTCTAATCGTTCTTCCTGCAGGTGGAAAATCGGAAGAATGTATAGACAGGGCAGTGACCGATGGCCGCGGGGACAAGAAAAACGATGCCGATGGCGCCCCACCAGTTCTCGTAGTAAAAACCCGCCCAGATGATGGCCAAGCCGATGATGACCCGGATGATGCGGTCCGTTCTGCCGACGTTGCATTTCATGAGAAAACCTCCCTGTGAAAAAATCGGCTGCCGGCGCATGGGACAGAGGGGCGAAGGGATGGTCCCTCCGCCCCCTTGGACTCTGGAAACGGTCAGCTGAGGTTGGCGTTGACGAAATCCCAGTCGATCAGTTTGCTGATAACCGCCGTCAGGTAATCGGGCCGGCGGTTCTGGTAATCGAGGTAGTAGGCGTGTTCCCAGACGTCGATGGTGAGAAGCGGTTTCACTCCGTGGGCGATGGGGGTGTCTGCATTGGCGGTTTTCACGATCTTCATCTGATCGCCGTCGAGGACGAGCCACGCCCAGCCGCTGCCAAACTGCGTGACGCCGGCATTCTTCAGCTCTTCCGCGAATTTTTCATAGCTTCCCCATGCGGCCGCGATCTTCGCGGCGACGGCGCCGGTCGGCGCCCCGCCGCCGCCCGCCTTTAGGCACTTCCAGTAGAAGGAATGGTTCCAGACCTGGGCGGCGTTGTTGAAGATCCCTGCTTTGGCCGGATCGCCGGCGGCTTTTTTGATGATGGTCTTCAGGTCCTCGTCGGCCAGGTCCGTTCCGGCGATCAGTTTGCCCAGGTTTTCCACATAAGCCCTGTGGTGCTTGCCGTAATGGAACTCCAGGGTGTTGGCGCTGATCACGGGCGCCAGGGCGTCTTTGGCATAGGGCAGTTCGGGTAAAAGTATCATCGCTTCGTCTCCTTTCTTTGCTTGTTTTGACGTGATTCTACCACCATTCCCGCCGCCTTTCCAGAAAAAACCTTTTTCAATCCCACCGTTTCTTGAAATCCAGCCAGATGATGTAAACGATCATGATCATGGTGGTCACTGCCGCGGGGAGGGCCGCTTCCGGGCTGAAAAGCGTCAGGGCGAGGCCGCCCGCGAGTCCCTGATTCTTGAGGGCGCCGAGCAGTGCGAGACTGCGCGGATCAGCGAAAACCGCTTAAGTTTCTTTGCTCCTTCCGCCCGGCCCTTCGGGTCGGTCGGCCGGCCGACGGCCGCGGAGGCGCCCTGCCAGCTTGACGGAACCGAGCAGCAACCCGCCGATGAGGATGATCGAGGCGCCGGAGGGGAACTCGATGAAGTAAGAGACCATAAGGCCGGAGAGACAAATGAGGATGCCGCAGAGGATCGACAGCAGCATGATCCGCCGGAAATTCATGGAGAGCTCGGAGGCGACGGCGACCGGGATGGTGAGGAGCGCGATAACGAGGAGGATCCCCACGACCTGGATGAGCGTCACGATGGAGAGCGCCGTCAGGATCATGAGCCCCATCTTCAGGGCCGCGACGGGGAGTCTTCTCGCCCGGGCATACTCTTCGTCGAGGGCGACGGCCACAAACCCGTTGTAAAAAATCATCACCGCCCCGCTAACGATCAGGACGAGGAAAAGGGTGATGATGACATCCGCGCGGGGAACGGTGAGGATGTTCCCGAACAGGAAGGTCATCAGGTCGGGGGCGTAGCCGGGGGTCATGTGGATGAAGACGATGCCGGTCGCCACGCCGACGGCCCAGAGGATGCCGATGAACAGATCGTTCCGGCTCATTTTCTTCTCCTCCTGGCGGCTGATGAGGATGGCGGCCGCCAGGACAAAGGCGGTCGCCCCGATCAAGGGGCGGATCCCCAGCCAGTAGGCGATCCCGAGGCCGCCGAATGCAGTGTGGCTGAGGCCGCCGCTGATAAAGACCATCCGCCTCGTCACGATGAAGGGACCGATGACGCCGCAGACGATGCTTGCCATGATTCCGACGAGGATCGCGTTCTGCATGAATTCGTATGAAAGGATGGTGCTTACGGCAGTTTCTCCTCCTCTCCGTGTGCGGCGAGCAGAGTGTGGGGGATGCCGTGCCCCAGGATCTCCACGGGGCAGCCGTAGACCCTCTCCAGCGTTGCGGAATCGAGTTCTCCCCGCTCGTGGAAGTAGAGGTGCGTGTTCAGGCAAGCGATGTGGCGGTAGGCCTGCGCGTAGGGGGTTGGATCGTGGGTGACGACCATAACGCTCATTCGCTCCTGGAGTTCCGTCAGGAGATCGAGGAGGTCGGTCTGGGAGGTGGCGTCCATCGCCGTCGTCGGTTCGTCGAGGAAGAGGGCGAGCGGTTCGGAGACGAGGGAGCGGGCGATCAGAACCCGCTGGAGCTGTCCGCCGGAGAGGTCGGTGATGTTATCATTGCGTTTCCCATACAGGGCGAGCTTTTCGAGGATGACCCCGGTTTTTTCTTCATCTTCCCGGGTATGCCGTTTGAGGTAGTTATCCGCCCGGATGCAGCCGGTAAGGACCATGTCGAAGACAGAGATGGGAAAGGTCCGGTTGAAGCGGGCGGACTGGGGGACGTAGCCGAGTCGGCCGCCGGTTTCACCGTGGAAACGGATCGTTCCGCTCCAGGGCGTCAGGATGCCGAGGATCAGCTTGAGGAGCGTCGTCTTCCCACCGCCGTTCGGGCCGATGACGAGGATGAAGTCCCGCGGGGCGATGCCGAGGGAGATATCCTCGAGGACCGGCCTTTCTTCATAACCATAGGTGAGATGTTCGATTGCGATCAGGTTTTCCATCGTTGGACTCCCGCAAAAAACCGGTATCCTCTTTCCCTATTTTCTCAGGACTTGTGTAAGGATCTTGGTGAACGTTCTCATGCCGGAAAACCAGTCCCGCTCCAGGGGATCCGTCTCCACGACCTCCCCGCCGATGTCGCGGGCGACCGCCCGGGCGCTTTTCGTGTCAAATCCCTTCTGAACGAGAACGGCCCGGATCCCTTTTCCCCGGGCCAGATCGACCATCTTGCGG
>MICJ01000008.1:0-840 GCA_001830835.1 Syntrophobacterales bacterium GWC2_56_13
GAGCTCGAATTTCCCCTTCTTCTGCCGTTCGGCCCCGGTGAAGGCCCCCTTCTCGTGGCCGAACAGCTCGCTCTCCACGAGGGTTTCGGGGATGGCCGCGCAGTTAACGACCATCAGGGGCTCCCCCTTCCGGGCGCTGTTAAAATGGATCGCCCGGGCCACGAGTTCCTTGCCCGTTCCCGTTTCGCCCTGGATCAGGACGGCCGAGTCGTACAGGGCGGCGGCCCGGACGGTCTCCATGACCTTCGTCAGGGCCGGACTCCGGCCGATCATCTGGAGGCCCGAGAATTCCCGAGCCATTTCCTCCCGCTCGGCTTCCAGTTTTTCCTTGCGCAGGTAGGTCGCGGCGATCTCCAGCGTTTTCGCCGACGGCAGCGTGATCCGAGGAAAGGACTTCAGGGAGAGACGGATCTCGGAGACGGCCTTCTGATCGGGTCTCAGGAAGCGTGGAGGTGTGATCTTGAGGAGCGTGGCGGGCACCAGGCCCGACTGGGTCAGGAGGAACCAGACGGTCTGCATCTGCGGCGTTCCGGAGGCCGTAGCGATGGAACATACCGGCTTTTGATCCCGATATTCCCCCAGGATCTCTCGGCAGAGCCCGCTCATGTGCAGGAAGAGGGCCTCATAATCGGTGGGATCGGGGATGTCGATATTGTGGATGCGGGTGCGGCTGACGTCGCCGCCTCTTCGGCCGATCTCCCGTTGCAGCTCCTGGGCGTTTGCGAGGGTGTTCGGCGTGGTGAAGATATGGACGGCGGCGAAAGAGCGCTCGGCGAGCAGGGTAAGGACCGGTCCGTCGGTAACAAGGCCCTTCACGACTTCGGGATTGAACGGGTCCCG
>MICJ01000008.1:1035-1280 GCA_001830835.1 Syntrophobacterales bacterium GWC2_56_13
ACTGGCGATCCACAGATCCTGGATCCGATGTTGATGTTGGAGTCCCGATGCCTTCAATTGGGCGGCCAGGCTGCCGAAGATTTCGCCGGTGTTTTCGTCGATGCGGAGGATGGGCTTTCGTTTCAGCCGGTGGAGGGCCGCTTGGCGCCTCTGGCGGATGTGCGGGTCGCGGGTGTTCTCGGCGCCGAATTTCAGTTCGGCGATGCTGACCGGAGAAATGTAAACGGGTTCCAAGCCTGTGAATA
>MICJ01000008.1:1400-3311 GCA_001830835.1 Syntrophobacterales bacterium GWC2_56_13
TTTGATCCATGTCGCCCCCGCATCCTCGGGCAGGGTCCGGTAAAGATCCGACATGGCTTCGAGAGCCGTCATCGCTGCCGGTCCGGGAATGATCTTAGCCACCTGGCGGTTGTTGCGGACAATCACCAGCTCCTCTCCCTGAAATTCGACCAGATTCATCATCTGTTTGAACTTCCGGGCCAGTTCGGTCGCCGTGATCTGAAGCATGATGGGACACTCCTTTGATAATTTGTTGTAATCATATAATCAGATAAACGACCTGTCAAGGAAGAAGAAGCGGGGGAGGTGATGGTTGCTTGCTACACGGGTGAAATTGTGGCAAAATAAAAACCCGTTTTGAGATCCTTTTCGAGGAATCAGGCCATCATGAGTGACATGGACGGTAAAGGAGAGATCCGCCGGCGGATACTGAAACTGAGAAATGCCATGACGCCGGAGGAGATCCAGGCGAAGAGCGGCGAGATCGTTCAGCGGATGAAGGAGCTGCGGGAGATCCGGGAGTCATCCACTCTGATGGTTTTCCTCAGTTTCGGAAGCGAGGTCCTGACCGACGAACTAATCCGCTGGGGCTGGGAAGAAGGGAAGCGGATCGTCGTTCCGCTCTGCTGTCCGGAGACGCGGGAGTTGATGCCCTGCCGGATCGATGGCTTCGACGAGCTGGAAACCGGCCATTACGGGATCAGGGAGCCGAAGGCGAGCCACCTCCAATCCGTGCCGCAAAGGGAGATCGATGCGGTTCTAATCCCTGCCGTGGCCTTCGACCGGCGGGGGTGCAGGGTGGGTTACGGCGGCGGCTACTACGACCGTTTTCTTCCGAAAGTCCCGCGGGCGGCGAAAATCGGGGCCGCCTTCGCCTGCCAGATCGTGGCGGAGATACCGGCAGATCCTTATGATGTGACGGTGGACCGGATCGTAACGGAGAAGGGGATCATATCATCAGGTATTTCTGCTTGATCTCTTCACTAAAGAAGATGAAGAAGTATGGGATGTGATTTTGCCCGCGATTTGCCCTTGACAGGTTGACCGGATCGGGGCAAGATTCCCGACATTTTATTTATTGCATGAGGAGAGCCATGGAGGAACAGAATCAGAAGATGGAAGAGGAAGGCGACGAGAAGAGTTTTGCTGAACTGCTGGGAGAAAGCGAACCGGACCGCGGCTGGCTGAAACCGGGCCAGCGTGTGGAAGCGGTCATCGTGAAGGTCACGCCGGAGTGGGTGTTCATCGACGCGGGCGGGAAGCACGAGGGGTATCTGGACCGGCGGGAGTTTATTGACGCGGAGGGCAACCTGACCGTTAAGGAGGGTCAGACCATTCGGGCCTATTTCCTGTCGTCCCAGCACAATGAAAAGCTGTTCTCGACGAAGGTCGGCGCCGGCGAGGCGGGACGGGCCTTCCTCGAGGACGCCTGGCGCAGCGGCATCCCCGTGGAGGGGCTGGTCGAGAAGGAGGTCAAGGGCGGCTTCGAGATCAAAGTTGCCGGCGACATTCGAGGCTTCTGCCCGTTCTCCCAGAGGGGACTCTTCCGCGTGGAGACCCCGGCCGACTGGGTCGGGCAGCACCTGACCTTCCGGATCATCGAATACGGCGAGCGGGGGCGGAACATCGTCGTTTCCCACCGGGCGATCCTTGAGGAGGGGCAGGCGAAGCAGAAGGAGGCCCTGAAGGCGTCGCTGAAAGAGGGCATGACGGTGAAGGGGACGGTCGTATCCCTCCAGAAATTCGGGGCTTTTGTCGAGCTCGGCGGCGTTCAGGCGCTCATTCCCATCTCCGAGATTGCGTGGGAGCACGTGGCCGATATCTCCGAGCGGATGAGCGTCGGCCAGGAGGTGGAGGCGGTCATCCTTAAGCTGGACTGGGAGAATAACCGGATATCCCTGAGTCTGAAGTCGAAACTATCTGATCCCTGGG
>MICJ01000008.1:3321-3538 GCA_001830835.1 Syntrophobacterales bacterium GWC2_56_13
AACGGAGTTTCCCGAGGGGGCCTCTTTTACGGGGACAGTGGTCCGTCTGACCAAGTTCGGCGCCTTCGTGACACTGATTCCCGGTGTGGACGGCCTGATACATATCTCTAAGCTGGGCCGGGGGAAGCGGATCACCCACCCCTCCGAAGTCCTAACGGAAGGGCAGAGCGTTGCGGTGAAGATCGAGAAGATCGACCTGGAAAACAAGCGCATCTCC
>MICJ01000008.1:3753-3923 GCA_001830835.1 Syntrophobacterales bacterium GWC2_56_13
TCATGAAGGAAGGGACGGGGGAGATCCTCTACGTGGGGAAGGCCCGGGACCTCAAGGCGCGGATCCGGGCCTATTTCGCCCGGACCGACGCGCGGGCGATGATCCCCTTCCTCGTTTCCCGGATCCGGGATGTGGAGTTCATCATCACGGGGACGGAAAAGGAGGCGCTG
>MICJ01000008.1:3940-17987 GCA_001830835.1 Syntrophobacterales bacterium GWC2_56_13
GATCAAGGAGCACCGGCCACGGTACAACGTCAATTTTCGCGACGACAAGTCTTACTACAACATCCGGATCGACCCGTCAGAGTCTTTTGCGCGTTTTCAGCTCGTGCGCCGTCCCAAGAAGGACGGAGCACGCTATTTCGGACCCTATCCCTCCGGCGGCGCCGCTCGGGAGACGCTCCGATTCCTCCAGACGATCTTCCCCCTCCGGAGCTGCCGGGATCAGGAGCTGAAGGCCCGCCGCCGACCCTGCCTCGAATACGAGATCGGACGTTGCGTTGCCCCCTGCGTCGGTCGGATCGAAGGCGCCGCCTATCAACGTCTCGTGAGGGAAGGTGTGGCTTTTCTCGAAGGCCGGGAGAGGGCGCTGATCGGCGATCTCCGCGCCCGGATGAAGGAAGCGGCGGAGGCCCTCCGTTTCGAGGAGGCGGCCGCCATCCGGGACCGGATTACGGCTATCGAGGAAACCCTCGAAAAACAACGGATTGTCTCCATCACCAGCCGGAACCGGGATGTCTTCGGCCTCTACCGGGAGGGGGATCTGACGCAGGTCTCCGCCCTCTTCATCCGGAGCGGCCGGATGATCGGTCAGAAAACCTTCCCCCTGATCAGTCTCCGGGCCGAAACCGGCGAGATCCTCTCCTCCCTCCTGAAACGGTATTACGACAGTGTGGCGGATATCCCGGACGAAATCGTCATCCCGGAGGGAGTAGAGGATGGCGAGGTGATGGCGGAGTGGCTTGCCGAGAAGCGGGGAAGGGGGGTGTCCATCCTCGTGCCCAAGCGGGGAGAAACCCTTGCGATCCTGGGGATTGCCGGCAGGAACGCCGAAAGCACCTTCCGGACAGAACGCCTCGCGGCCGACCGTCCGGAGGTGACGCTGCCGCTGATCGCGGATAAACTCCAGCTCCGCAACACTCCCCGGCGGATCGAATGCTTCGACATCTCCAATATCGGCGGCAAGTACGCCGTCGGTTCAATGGTCACCTTCGCGGCCGGCGTCCCTCTCAAGGAGGGTTACCGCCGCTTCCGCATCCGGACGGTCCCCGGGGCCGATGACTATGCGATGATGTACGAGGTCTTGAAGCGGCGCTATGCGAAGCGGGAGAACCTCCCCGACCTGATCATGGTGGATGGGGGAAAGGGGCAACTTGGCGTCGCCCTTGCCATCCTGAAGGACCTCGCCGTCGAAGGCGTCGACGTGATCGGCCTGGCCAAGGAGCGGGACGATGCTCCAACCGGGGCTTCCGATCTTTCACCGGAACTTCTCCGCACCTCCGGAGGGGGGCGAAACGCTTCTGATAGCGGCCCGGCGGTTTCCGTGCGTCCTGCGGGCGCCGGGAAGAATGGCGGCGTTTCCCCTCCGGCCGGCCGCGGTCGCCGGATGGACACGCCCGGAAAAGGTGAGGATCGCGTCTATCTTCCGGGGCGTAAGGATCCGGTCTACCTCTCGCGGTGGCCCGCGGCCCTCTTCCTCCTTCAGAGGGTCCGGGATGAGGCGCACCGCTTCGCCGTCTCCTACCACCGGAAGGTCAAGGAAAAAGAAGATTTAAGATCGCTTTTAGACCGAATTCCCGGCATAGGTCCTGCGCGGAGGAAAGCGCTCCTCGTTTTCTTAGGCGACGTGAGGCGGATCCGGGCAGCATCAGTTGAGGAGTTGCAGCAGGTCGAAGGGATTGGTCCGGAGACCGCCCGCCGGATTCGTGAATTTCTCGATGTGGGACAGCCCCCCGCACCGGCGGCTGACGCAGCCGTCGGTGGAAGGGGGGCGCCTCCTCATCCTGTCCCTGGTCGGCCTCATCGTCCGGTGGAAGAACCGGCGGGAGGCTCCGGTAGGGGCGACCAGTCCGGGGGAGGGGGAACTCGGCGCCATGGCTGAAACAGCTTCTGGTAAACCCGATAAGAAATACAAGGTGTAAATTTTGATACGCGAGTAAGGAGGTGTCGCAATGAAGACGAGTTTTTCTTTCGTCTATGAACTCATTCCCTCGCCCATGGGTGAAGTGGGGATTGTCCGGCGTAAGGACGGCGGGCGTGACTCGATCCGGCAGATCTTCCTTCCGGAGGCGGGGCGTTCAATGACGGGAAAGATCCGGGAAACTTTTCCCGGTGCGGCGCCGGGGAATGAGGAAAATGGAGAAATCTGCGTGCAGATGCACGCCTTTCTGTCGGGGAACGCGGTGGATTTTGTCCTTGAGGAAATCGACTTCGAGATCGTCGGTGGTTTTGCGCGGCGCGTCCTTCTTGCGGACCGGGAGATCCCGCGCGGGCGGGTCATGACCTACGGGGGGCTGGCGGCGAAACTGGGCCTCCCCGGCGGCGCCAGGGCCGTGGGAAACGCCCTGGCGGGCAATCCCTTTCCCCTCGTTATCCCCTGCCACCGGGTGGTCCGGAGCGACGGAGACCTCGGAGGCTTCGGCGGCGGAACGGACATGAAAAAGGCCCTCCTTATGCTGGAGGGTGTCGTCTTTGATCCGCAAGGACGCGTTCTTCCCGAGTATATCCTTTAGTTTGATGGAGATCTCTTCCATGGTCAGGCAGAGTTTCAGGGATACTCGGTTACACTTATCAGCAACTCCTGGTTTGTAATTGAAGTGAGGATTGCCGTTCCCCCCTTCGCCGTTGACAGCGCGCTCAAAGTGCTCGTGGGAACGAAGCGCGTGATCCTCGTCGGTGCGAAGCTGACGACGGCGTTCCTTGCCTATCCGGGCAAACCCAGCCTCATTTCACCGCCGGATTCGATCACGCATATCCTCGCATGACCGGAGCAGGAGGTAGTCAACGCCCTGGAATGGCTCGCCGAGGGCCGTTCCTGATCGAATTCCGGATATAGCAAACCCGGCCGTGCGAGCCGTTAGCCCTCCTAAAATCCAACCACCTGTAGCTGTTGAATCACTTCTTGATAATTTTTTGCCCTATCGAGAGCATTGAGATACTTCGTGAACCGCTGAATATATTTTTCTGCAGCCGGGCTGATATATGCTCTCCAATTTTCCTTTGCGTTTGCTTTTTGCATAACCCCGGAACCATCATGATAACAGACGACCGCTTTTTCTATCGATTTATATTGTTTATAGAATTTACCAAATTCTTGCCCGGTTTTCACCGCGCTCTTTTTCGGATCAAAAGGAATGCTGGCGGGCTGGATTTTAAAATAGAAATAATAGGTGTGCTGCAAGGGTCCCAAGGCGCCTGTCGTCGACACCGCGAACATGTTGCCGCGAGATTCAATGGTAAGGAGAATGGCAATCCATTTGAACGCATCCAACTCGCTAATATCGATTTGTTTTGAAAGTTCCACCGCACCATTCCAAATATCCTGGCTGAAAATGGAGAAAAACTCCGTATACAAGATCTTATCCCCCGTTCTTCCCGCCGGGCTTCCAAAACGTTCCGCGATATCCTGCACTCGTTCACTGCTGATCTTTTGCATTTCTTCTTCTGTCAATTGGCTAAATATTTCGAGAATGAGTGGCCGGATGAATTCCATATGCACCGTATCCGGAATGCGTTTGAGGATCTCGGCAGTCTCCTGTTCCGCCATGAATTCCGTTTTGGTATATCCCAACAATTCATAGCGGGGCATGGTGATCACGCCACCCGGCAGCGTATATTCCTGCTGCAAGATGCTCTTCAATTTTGATGCGGTTAATTTTTTTCGTGCATAATCAAAAAACAGGTCGTCATTTTTTATATTCCGGTACCGTTGATAAAAATCCTGTTCATTCATATCGGCTAAAACGTAAATACGATTTCGAAAGATTTGATCCGACACTCGGTCATCATACTTACGGCTCTTCGGGTTATATTTTCTTGTGAGATGTGTGTATAAGGCCTTGACTTCCGGAGGGAGTTTCGTGGGATCAAACTTGCTGTATGCAATCGATGCCAGATATTGAAGCGGACTGCCGCGATATGCGAGGGTTGGTTTCTTCTCCGGCGGCGCAAAAAAACCGATGGTCAGTAAATAGATGGGTTTGGTTTTATCAGGTTTTGTCAAATCGGCGGTCAAACTCGATAGATTGAACGGTCCCTTACTATAAAAACCATTCAGCTCTTTATTTTCATACGAAAAAAACAACAGATATTGCATAAACTCATAATGGTCGAAAAAATTGAAACTTTTAATGAATTCTAAGGGATAAAAGGTCAATATAATTTCATAGAAGCTGGAAAATGATCCTGGATCATCCAAGGATACCCATATATATTGATAATCGGTATTAATCTTCGAAATCACCTGAGCATACTTCTTCCCGTTTGCCTCTAATGTTGCGCCCGACACCAACTTCTGGTCCGAGGAGATGATGTCCCTTCGCAGTTTCTCGATCTTTTTTATCATTACATGGATATACTCCGGCATGCCGCTCGTATCCCGGTACTGCAGACGAACGGCATTCAATGCGGATCGAACCGATAGATTATGAAAAAAATTAAGATCGAATCGTTTCCCGGTTTTTATTTGGTACAAAAAGATATCCTGAATATAATCAAGATCATTTTTTGCAAGTTTGAAAAAATTCTCTCTGACAGGATCTATCGATGATGCGCCATTCGGGTTTTCCAGACGAGTTGCGTTGAGGATATCGATGATGGCATTTGCCTGATCATCCTCCTCATGACACAAGTCCTCCATGATGCGATACGCGGATAAAACCTTTTGATCGTCCTTGTAAAACTGAATAAAATCTTTTATCTGGGAAAGTGCAGTGGCACTTAAATTTTCTGCAGATGCCTGAATGCTGCTCAGTAAAAAAAAAGCAATCATGCCTACGATAACGGTTAAACGGTCCAGTTTCATCAACATACCCATTGACAGAACAAAACATCCAAACCATTTCATGGGTGACATACAGGACGATGTTCCACCGTTCACCGATACGAGGTGATCCGTAATGAGAACATCAAATTTCATTTTACCAAACTTTGATCTTCTCCATTACGCTCTTTTTTTCCTTAAATGAATCCGCCATTTCCGTTATTATTTCATCCAGGAGGTTTCCTGCCGAATCGGCTTCCGATTCCCTGTCGATAACTTTTAAAATCTTTTTTTCTCCGACATTTTTCGCTCGTTTTCGTTTGAGAATCTCGGCCGACCACAGTATCTCTCCGGTTTCCACTTTCAATAATTTTGCCGTTAGATAAACCTCGGCATAGAGGATGAAATTATTTTTCCTCTCTTCCATATAGGTATGAAGCGTTCCGGTAAGAATGGTATCTGCACCGAGTTGCTTCAGTCGTTGTTTGGTAGTGTCATCAATAATACCTGATGCAGTATGCTGAAACTTAGCCTCCTCAATAATCTTTTTTAAATCTGCCCGATCGACGATTTTAAATCGGGAACCAACCATCGCCGCCGTAAATTTGTCGACAACGACGTCGGCGTTGATTGCAACATCACTCCCTTTATTAAAATTCAATATGGCGACTCGGTTAACCATCGTGGGAGTATAATCATGAGAGAAATTGATCTTGTGAACTACCGGCGAAGCACATCCCGAGAGGAATACAAGACATAGCATTATAGAATGATATCTTCTCATTGCACGAGTCCCCCTTATTCGTCGTCCTTCGCTTCTATCTCTGATTCACCAGAATTGTCAAATGATATTTACGTGTTTGTAATAACCACGACATGGTCACAGAGCCAGGACTATAGTGGACCCCGAAATTTGGACAGTGTGATAAGTTACACTTGGGAAACCAAAGGAGGAGGTTCAAGTGGAACGAATGCGAAAGAAGTATCCGCCGTCATTTAAAGCCAAGGTTGCCCTGGAGGCGATCAAAGAGCAAAAGACATCCGCCGAACTGGCAAGCCTATATCAGGTTCATCCTGGCCAGATTCGGAACTGGAAGGCGGTTGTCCTGAAGGGGATGTTGGATCTGTTGAGCGACAGGCGAAAAGGCAAGGAACAGGACAACGAGAAGCTGATTGCCGAGCTTTACCGCCAGATCGGTAAGCTGAAGGTTGACCTGGGCTGGCTTAAAAAAAATCTGGACTTGCCCTATAGGGATAAGGTATCATTCATTGGTAATATGAATATAGAGATTTCCATCTCTCTCAAGTATGAAGAGATCTACATCAGGGATTATCAATGTGTCTCTGAAGGTAACTTAAATATCTTTAAAAATTGTCTTGACAACCGGGTCCACCTTAGATCTCCGACCTATTTTTCTGATGTCACCGCGGGCATCAGTGCGCTTCGGCATTTCGCGCATCAAAATTTACTGCTGCATAGGGAGGAAGTAAATGAGTCAACAGGATATTTTTTTAAAACTGGCCGATGCATTGAATTTTCCCCTATCCCGATATTTACCGCGCATCATTGAGAAATTGATTACCCCTTTACAGGGGGAAATGCTGCTGCTTTTACCGGCAACAACAAAAGAGCTGGCCGACAGCATGAAGATAGACGAGGGTATCATCGGTGAGGGGCTGGAAGACCTCGTAAGAAAAGGACTGGTCATCCCTCGCATAAAGGATAAGAAAACCAGCTATTTTTTCGTTCGCAGCACCCTTCAATTTCACGATAGTTCCGGAATTTATGAGCCTGCAGGTGAAGAATTTCAGGAGCTGTGGAAGCAGTGGCGGGAGACGGAATTCTATGAGTTATGCCGGGAGTGGGAAAGGATGCCTGTTCCGCTGATGCGTGTCTTCCCGTATCCCCAGGCTGTAAAGAATGCTTTCCGTATGCTTCCCCATGAAGATCTGAACGCCATCATTGCCGGAGCAAGAAAAATCGCCGTGGTGAAATGTGTGTGCCGACTACTGATGAAACACTGTCAAAGACCCCTGGAAGTCTGTATGACGTTTGATGCCGCCGCTGATTTTGCCCTGAGAAGAGGTGTGGGTAAAGCCATCCATGCCGATGAAGCCCGGGAAATTTCCCGACAATGCAGCCAGGAAGGAATGGTGCCCTCTAACATGAACGGTGCACGAGTAACAGCCATGTGCTTCTGTTGTCCTGATTGCTGTATATTCATTCAACCTCAACGCCAGTATGGTTACAGACTGCTCGCCCCCAGCCGCTACGAGGCGGTAGTGGACAGCGATGCCTGCAACGGCTGTCAGAGTTGCGAAGCGTTATGTCACTTTGCAGCAATACAGATGGAAAAATCAGACTCCTCCGAGAGCATCAGGGCGGTCGTGCATCCGGAAAAATGCTATGGCTGCGGTGTCTGCGTAGTCAACTGTCCTGTGGAGGCCATAACCCTAAAACCTGCAAGACCTCCTGATTACATTCCCGAGTTTGGTCCGAGGTATTGAGCATTTTTTGCGTCGCCCCCGAAGCTCGGGCTTTTACCACGATACGTTCACCATGCGGGCCATGCATGGCATGCCAACACCTGTACCTTGCAGTGTAAAGGCACAGGTGCCATATGCCCCTGATATGTGGTGAGATCCTCCGGATGGCGCTGTGTCTGAGCTACGACTTCACCACGTGTCACCGGCTTGTTTCGGGGATGGTGAGGTCAGGTTTCTGGCTATTTCTTCCGCCTGCGTAATGAGGTCGGGTCTTTGTGAAACGGAGTCGGCGGGTCTGGGACCATTCATCCGCAGCGAGTGATTGTTCGCGAATCCGTAACGTTTCAGCCACATTTCGTAGCGTGCGTACACATCCGCGTATAAATTTAAGTTAGGTTGACCCTGTGCCATGATCAGGACAGATGACTTTCCCGGCGCCAGACGACTGGTAAAATTCGGATTCAGAAATGAATACGTCCGATCAAAAAAACATTTGAACTGGCCGGAAACCTCCCCGAAATAGTTCGGGGTGGCCATAACAACGGCGTCGGCCTCCTTGATTGCTTCCAGCACCGGTGTCAAGTCGTCCTTCAACACGCAATGATCCAGCTTTGTTTTGCAGGCCTCACATGCCTGGCAGCCTTTGAAAGCAAGTTTATTGAGTACAAACTCCTGTGTTTCTGCCCCGAGTTCCGAAGCACGCTCAAGAATCCTGCCGGCTAAGGCGGCACTGTTGCTCTTCGGTCGCGGACTCCCTAAAATAGCGACTATTTTCATTTCTTTAACTCCTCGCAAAAAGGGAAATTAAATTGCTGAAGGCGGTAACGCCGTATCGTCACATGTTTATGCTTTCCACGGAAGCACGAGGATTCACCCATTCTTCTCGTGCACGGTCAAGGTTCTCTCCTTTCCCTGCTCTTGGTGAGCACGTGAATCCCGATTCACGGTGGCGAGTATATGATGAATGATCTTATGTGTCAATTGAATTTTGACCACAAAATATGGGGTGCGGTATCGGTGATGATGGAAGCAGTGCATCGGGTTGGCCAATCTTCCGGTTGAGCAATACGCTTTCGGGCTGTTTCAACTGCTGAGAAGGGCTCTTTCGGCAGATTTCAGGCAGCCCTCTCCTGCACGTCTCTTTGTTATGAAGTGTTATGAGTGTATGTACGCAGTAAGGCACCCCCACCGGGCCTGCCAATCCTTTGCCCGCGATCGGATCGATCATCAGTCGATAAAAAACCCGTCATACCATCCGGTTCTGTCTTCCATGTCAAT
The DNA here is from genome assembly GCA_001830835.1 of Syntrophobacterales bacterium GWC2_56_13. Classification (GTDB taxonomy): domain Bacteria; phylum Desulfobacterota; class Syntrophia; order Syntrophales; family UBA5619; genus JAKAFS01. Next base: position 12,462 of record MICJ01000008.1, read on the forward strand.
TCACCCCATGTCAGAATCTGATACCAGTACGCAGGGGGAGCTGTCATTTTTTCCATCAAGCGGAAGAGAGGAATGCTTCGTTCAGTGGTTTTGGATATGGACACAGGAGCAGTGATTTTTGTCGGCGACGGCAAGGGAAGTGACGCCCTTGAGCCCTTCTGGAAGAGGCTTAGACGTTCCAGGGCAAAGATAAAGGCTGTTGCCATGGATATGTCCCCGACATATATCTTTTGTGGATGATCCAGTTGATGGATAAGGAAGCAAAACGTCTGGGCGTGCCTCGACAATCCCTCATCAAGGTCTGGGTAGCTGAACGTCTTGAAAAGGTGATTTGAGAATCCCGATAGTTGTCTGGTTTCAGGTTTTTGATTTTCCGCTCGGCTGGACCGTGACTGCAAGGTTGTCCCGGTGGATCACCTCGTCGTAGTCCTTATAGCCCAGGACCTGCTCAATCTTCGAGCTCTTCAGCCCCATGATCTTCCGGATCTCGTCGGCGGTGTAATTTACCAGCCCCTTGGCGATCGGGTTTCCCGCCGCATCCACGCAGGTCACCGGGTCCCCGAGGGCGAAATTCCCCTCGACCTGCATTACGCCGGAGGGAAGCAGGCTCTTGCCATCTCCTACAAGGGCTTCCTTTGCCCCCTCGTCGATCAGGATGCGGCCCCGCGACCTCAACGTGAAGGCGATCCAGCATTTCCGACTGTTCAGGCGCTCCGCCATCGGGAGGAAGAGGGTGCCTGTCTCTTTTCCGTCCAGGATCTCCTGGAGGACGCCCTGGCGCCGGCCGGGGGCGATTATGTAAGGGATCCCTGAGGCTGTTACCTTCTTTGCGGCCATGACTTTACTCTTCATGCCGCCCATCCCGACGGGGGTGGCCTCCAGTGTCGCCGCGGCCTCGATTTCCGGGGTTATTTCCGTGACGAGGGGGATGAGTTTCGCCTTTTTGGGATCGGCCGGATTCCGGTCGTAGAGGCCTTCGGTGCTCGTCAGGTTGATGACGAGATGGGCTTCGATAATATTGGCGACCATCGCGGCGAGGTGGTCGTTGTCGCCGAATTTGATCTCATCGACGGCGACAGTGTCGTTTTCGTTGATGATCGTGATGACGCCCCAATCCATCAGGGTGAAGAGGGTGTTGCGGATGTTCAGGAAGCGTTTTCGGTCGGTGATGTCGCTCATCGTGAGGAGAACCTGCCCGACGAAGAGACCGTGTTTCCCGAAGGCGTTGGAGTAGACCCGCATCAGTCGGCCCTGGCCGACCGCCGCCGCCGCCTGCTTCTGGGGGATGCTCTTGAGCTTGCCGGGGATCCCCAGCCGGTGCTTCCCGGAGGCGATGGCGCCGGAGCTGACCAGAATGACCTGATAGCCCTGTTGGCGGAGGGCTGAGATTTCGTCCACGAGCTGTTCGATGATTTGGAGGTCGAGACCGTCCTCGCCCGTCAGGACGGCGCTGCCGACCTTGACGATGATCTTCCGGACGTTTCCGAGTATCTCTTTCCGTGTCATGATGGCGTTTCCTCCGGCAGGACCAGCCCGCTTCCTTCATCAACCGGGGGGTGATTCGGGGAGATCCGGGCTATGAGCTTTCCAAGCGCCTTCGGGACTCCTTCTCCCGTCGCTGCTGAAAAACACAGTAAATCTATGCCTTTTTGCGCAAAGATGTCAATATCATTTTTCAGCCTCTCCCTGGTCACAGGGAGATCGAGTTTGGCGATCGCCACGACCTGCGGTTTTTTCAACATGTCGGGGCTGAAGAGACCCAACTCCCGGTTGATCAGTTCGTAGTCATGCCAGGCGCCCTGGTATGATTCCGCAGAAATGTCAATGATGTGGAGCAGAACGGAGGTCCTCTCGATGTGGCGGAGAAACTGCATGCCCATCCCCAGCCCTTCGTGCGCCCCCTCAATCAATCCCGGGATGTCGGCGATCACGAAGGACTCATGATCCCCATACGGGACGACGCCTAAATGGGGGACGAGTGTCGTGAAGGGATAATCTGCTATTTTGGGGCGGGCGGCTGAGATCCGGGAGATGAAGGTCGATTTGCCGACGTTCGGCAGCCCGATGATCCCTACATCGGCCAGCAATTTGAGCTCCAGAGTGATCCATCGCTCCTCGCCGGGGATGCCGGGCTGGGCGAAGCGGGGGGTCTGGCGGGTGGCGGTGGCGAATCTTGCGTTTCCGCAGCCGCCTCTGCCGCCCTTGGCGATGATTACGGTGGCCCCATCGGCGGCCAGATCGGCTAACAGCTCCCCTGTCTCCGCATCTCGGATCACGGTCCCCACCGGGACGATGATCTCCACATCATCGGAACCCCTGCCCGTTCGTTTGCTTCCCTCCCCGTGACCGCCGTGCTTGGCCACATGGTGCTGGCGGTATTTGAAGTCAAGGAGGGTCCGCCGGCCCAGGGATGCGCGGATAATGACGCCCCCCCCGCGGCCCCCATCGCCGCCGTCCGGTCCTCCACGGGGGACGAACTTCTCCCGCCGGAAGCTGACACAGCCCCGACCGCCGTCTCCCGCCTTGACGTAGATCTTTGCCTCGTCGATGAATTTCATGATGGTTTCGTTTGCATTTTTTATGCGGAGGATTTGAACGGAAAGGGCCTGATCGCGCTGCAGTGAAGGGAGGATCCGCCGCGTCACCTTCGAGGCGGAGCAGTAAAGGACCGGCGGGAAGCAGCGTAAAACACCCGCTGGTCCATCACCGTGGTGACGCCCTGTGGATGTGGTATCGATAAGGAGATGATTGCTCCGGCCTGGCTGGATCCGGACGTTAAATCTTACGCACGTCCGCAGCCGCCTGGCCCTTCTGATCCTGCTTTATCTCAAACTCGACGCGGTCTCCTTCGGCCAGGCTGCGGAACCCCTCCGCGACGATGGCGCTATGGTGGACAAACACGTCTTCCCCCGATTCCCGGGAGATGAAGCCGTAACCCTTCTTGTCGTTAAACCACTTGACAATCCCAGTTTCGCGTCCGGTCTCGCCCATTTTTTTCCGTTCTCCTCCTCTTATAAGAAAAGATGCCTACGCCGCAGCATAGACGCTGACCTTCTTCCGTTTCTTGTCGAGTCTCTCGAACTTCACGGTGCCGTCGATCTTCGAAAAAATGGTGTAGTCCTTACCGAGTCCGACATTGTTTCCGGGGTGAAATACGGTTCCGCCCTGGCGAACGATGATAGAGCCGGCGTTGATCTTCTCGCCGCCGTAAACCTTGACGCCCCGCCGCTGAGAGTTGCTGTCCCTTCCATTCCGGGAGCTTCCCTGTCCCTTCTTGTGTGCCATAATGCCCTCCGCTAAATGGATATTTCCCTGATTTTCGTGCTTGTCAGCTGCTGGCGGTGACCGGTCTTCTTGCGGTAGCCCTTCCTCTTTTTCATCTTGAACACGATGAGCTTGGCGGCTTTGGCCTGGGCTATGATCTCGCCGACAACCTTCGCTCCTTCGACGATGGGCCTTCCGATCCGGATGTCGCCCTCTTTCTGGACCATCAGGACCTGGTCAAAAACGACCGAGTCCCCCTTGTCCCCGTTGATCTTTTCGATGGCGATCACGTCTCCCTCGGAGACCCTGTGCTGTTTTCCGCCTGTTTTGATGACTGCGTACATGGCTTATATCCTTCTCGAAAATTTTGAATCCGCACCATAACGAAAAGAAAGTGCATTTGTCAAGAAAATTTATAGGGCGGGGACACGATGCGGCATCATGTCCCCGAAAATATTTCCCGATCGGTCGCTTCGGCGAAATCGGCGAGGCGTGTTGCGGTCTTGACGACGCCTATTCTGAGAGATGCCTCCGCGGAAAAACCGGTAACGCCGGTGAGAATCTCGGCGGGACGGACCGTTCCTTTCGGACCGAAACGGGCCGAAAGAAGGATCCGGCGAGAAGGCCGGTCCAGGGCAAGGCCCGTCACGTGAGGACGGATCTCCTTGATGATCGGCTTTCCTTTCACTTCGCGGACAACGCCGAAACTCTCCGCGTCGAGAAACCGGGAAATCCCGGTTTCGATCCGGACCAGCTCCGCCTCGCCGACATCCTCCGACAGAACGAGGTTATAATCGAATCCCATGACCAGTTCCGCCAGGGAGAAGGCGTTCGCGGGCAACTCCCGCATTGCCGTGATCGCGACGCCCGACGGCAGTGCGGCGTTGATCCGGGCAACGAGTGGTCCGATATCCTCGGCCGGCTCCTGAATCCGGATGTCCGCGAATTCGCCCTTGCTTTCCATGCCCACGGATGTGGCGCCGGCAAAGGAGATCTTCGGGTGGGGGTGGAATCCTTGTGAATAGATAAAGGATAAGCCGCCCAAGATCATGGCCCTGCTGAGGGCCGCGGAGAGCTCCAGATGAGAGAGAAAACGGGCCTGACCAAGCTTCGTGAACCGGAGCCGGAAGGCCTTTTCCCGCAGCTCGTTGCCGTCCGGGCCGGCGAAGGAGGAAATGACGGTCCCCACAGGGGCGTCCGCGGGGGCTATGATGGTGCGGACTGTCCGGTGATCGCAGGCGCCGCACTGATTGCACGAACCGGCCCGGCAGTCCGGCGTCGGTTCGCCTTTTTGTGCCTTTTCGGCCTCGGAAAGGAGGAATTCCCGGCTGACACCGCAGTCGATGCCATCCCAGGGGAAGGCCTCCGCCGGAGACCGTTCTCGGAGTGATGTTCCTATATCGCTTCCCGTCCGGTGCAGCGCTTCTTCCCAGAGGTCGAAGCGGAAGCGGTCGCTCCAGCCGTCGAAGCGGCAGCCGAGATGGAAGGCCATCTCGATCAACGCCCCGGTCTCCTCGCCCCCCCGGGAAATTACCCCTTCGAGGAGGCTCATCCGGGCGTCGTGCCACTTGACATTGATGTTCCGGCTCTTCAGTCGCTGCCTGAAAAAACCCTGGCGGGCGGCGGTTTCCTCAATGTCGATCTGACGCTGCCACTGGAAGGGGGTGTGGGGCTTGGGGACGAAGGTCGAAAGGCTGACCGTGACCTGGCCCTGGTTCTTCGCCGTCCGGAGGGTCTTATAGGCGAGATCGACGATTCCTTCTAAATCCTCTTCTCGTTCACCGGGAAGGCCGAGCATGAAGTAGAGTTTCACTGCTCTCCAGCCGGCAGCGAAGACCCGCCCTGTCGTCTCTAAGAGTTCCTCCTCCGTATTTCCCTTGTTGATGACATTCCGGAGGCGCTGCGTTCCCGCCTCGGGGGCCAGTGTGAAGCTCGTCTTCCTGACCCGCCGGATCCCCTCGATCAGCTTCGGGGTGAGGGTCTCGACGCGGAGCGACGGGAGGGCGAGGGCGACACGGCGCGCGTAATAGCGGTCAATGAGCGTCGTGAGCAGGGGCTCGATCAGCGAATAGTCGCCGGAACTCAAGGAGAGAAGCGAAATCTCGTCGTGTCCCGTTGCGCGAAGCATCGCCTCGGCCATCTCTTCGAGGACGGCCGGCGTCCGTTCGCGGACCGGCCGCCAGACCATTCCCGCCTGGCAGAAGCGGCATCCCCGGGTGCAGCCCCGGGCAATCTCCAGGGTCACCCGGTCATGGATCGTCT
>MICJ01000008.1:17993-32688 GCA_001830835.1 Syntrophobacterales bacterium GWC2_56_13
GGGGGACGACGGGACAGAGGGGAAGTCGCCAGCCATCAAGATTGGTAATGATCCTTTTTCGTATCCGTTCGACGCCGGTATGGATCGCCGGAACGTAGACGCCTTCGATTCCGGAGAGGGCTTCGAGAAGATCCCGCCTCTTCCCTCCCCGGGCACTGACGGTTAGAACAGCGGAGGCGATCTCCGCGATCGCCTCCTCCCCCTCGCCGATGACGAAGGCGTCGATGAAGGTGCTCAGCGGGGCGGGGTTGAAGGCGCAGGGGCCGCCGGCGATGATCAGGGGGTGCCCCTCGTCCCGTTCTTCACGGCGCAGGGGGATCTCCCCCAGTTCCAGCATCATCAGCACGTTCGTATAGGAGAGTTCGTACTGGAGAGAGAAGCCGACGATGTCGAAAGCGGCAAGCGGCCGCTGGGACTCCAGAGAACAGAGCGGCAGGCGGCGCTGCCGGAGTTCCCGTTCCATGTCCGGCCAAGGGGCGTAGCAGCGCTCGCAGGCGACCTCCGGCAGACCGTTCAGGACGGCATAGAGGATCTGGAGACCGAGGTGCGACATCCCGACTTCGTAGGTGTCGGGGAAGGCGAGGGCGAAGTGGAGGCGGCAGGCGCCGTTCTCCTTGCGGATGGCATTGACCTCGCCTCCGGTGTAGCGGCTCGGCTTCTCGACGGCCATAAAGAGCTCGCCGGAATTCAATCTGGGGGGGGTTGTCATGGTTATGTCTCTTTCAGGATTTCCCGGTAACGGCAGGGGCGTCTCTCCATGCTTCCGGTAAAATTCATCGTTGCTTTTCTTATCATCTTTGTCCTTGACCTGCAATGACCTTCCTTATATATGACGGATGAAGCGTGAGGCCCTCGTAAAAAGTCGCATGTGGGCTGAAGTCGTCGGAGGTTTAATGGATGGCAGGGGCAGAAATCGAGATCCTCTTGACGAAGGCGGTTATCGACCGGAGAGTCCGGAAACTCGCCGGAAAGATCTCACGGGATTATGCGGGGCGGGAAATCCTGATCGTCGGCGTCCTCAAGGGGGCCTTCATCTTCATGGCCGATCTGATCCGCGGATTAAGCGTCCCGTGCAGCGTCGATTTCGTCCGGCTGGTGAGCTATCACGACGGATCCGTCAGCTCGGGGGATGTCCGGATCACCAAGGATTTGGAAACACCGATTGCAGGGCGGGATGTCCTCATCGTTGAGGACATCGTCGATACCGGCATCACCCTTTCCCGGCTGGTGGAGGTTCTCCGGGAGAGAAAACCGGCATCGCTTAAAGTATGCGCCTTTCTTGACAAAAGGGCAAGGAGGCGGGTTCCTTTCACTGCCGACTATGTGGGGTTCACCATTCCCGACGGTTTTGTGGTTGGATATGGTCTTGATTATAATGAGAAATACCGTTTTCTTCCCGATGTCTGCCTGCTTAGGGACATTGCGTAAGGGGGAGGGCATATGATTATCCAGTGTCGGAAGTGCGAAACGCGGTTCCGGTTTGACGAGACCCTGATTGAGGGGGATGGCGTATGGGTGCGCTGCAGCCGTTGCCAGCATGTCTTCTTTCAGGAGAAGCAAGCCGCTGAACCCCTGTCTGCCGCCTCCGCCGTCGGTACGGAAATACCCTCCGTGAAGATCAGCGATGCCAAGCACATCACTGACGACCACTTTTCCGCGGCCGAAGAGCAACCTCCCCGGGTGGAGATTGAGAGGACGGACATGCCGTCGCCTCTCGTGCAGGCGGAAAGGGAAATTCATCCCGAGATTGAAAAGGAAATTTCCCTCGAAGGGTTGGAAATGGGTATGGTGCGAAAGAGTCTCGGCGGTCCGGCAGCCCCTGGAGAAAAAGAAGAGGAGGAAGAGGGGGAACAAGAGGAACTTATCGAGGTCGCGACCGGGCGCAGAAGATGGGGACGGGCAATCCTGAAGCTTTTCGCCCTGATGTTGTTTATCGTGATCGTTTCGGGAGTGGTCAGCCTTTGGATCTTCCCTGAGATCAGGACCCAGGTCCTGGAGTGGGCATATCCCTGGCTCCGGGGTGTTCCCGCCATCGAAAAACTCTTGGGTACGGAGCCGAAGGATCGCGAGGCCGCCTCGTCGCCGGTCCGCATCAAGGATGTCCGCCAGCGTTCCGTGGCTAATCTCCTCGTGGGAAACCTCCATGTGATCGAAGGGGTCGCCGTAAACCAGTCACCTTACCCCCTGGCAAGGATCAGCGTCCGTCTGGTGATCTCCGATGCCTATGATGTGACTCTCGGGGAGAAAATCTCCTACTGCGGCAACATCCTGACAGATTCGGAACTGGGCGCCCTCGCGGAGACCGAGATTCAGCGGGAGCTCTCCACCCCCCAGGGGACCGATTTCTCCAATGAAAGGATCGAACTGAAAGGCGAAATCCCCTTCATGTTCGTCTTCAGCCAGGAGCAGGCCGGGGCGGTAAAAACGACAGTAACCCCTGCCGGCGCCGAGCGCGTTTCATAAACGCCCTTTATGAATCCTAATGTCGTGTCCGGGCATGCCGCTGTTTGAACCGGAGGGGCAACCTTCATTCGGGTATGCCAAGAGCGCCGAGAATAGAGGCGCGATGTACGGCGCCCTCCCGGAGGATCAGAGGCGGAAAGGTGGTGAGGTCGAGGATCGTCGAGCCCGCCCCCCCCCGTGTCCGCCCCCCGTCTATGACCGCATCGACGTGGTTTCCGAGAGCACGGATCACCCCGCGGGTAGTGGTGCATTCCGGTTCCCCGGAGAGGTTGGCGCTCGTGGCCGTGAGCGGACCTGACAGCCCCTCGGCGAGAAGCAGCGCGATGGGATGACTGGAGACCCGGATGCCGATCTTCCCGGCGCCGCCGGTGAGAAGGGGGGAAACGGAAGGGGCGGCGCGGAAAACCAGAGTGAGCGGGCCAGGCCAAAATTTTTGCATGAGTATCCGTCCCGCTGCGGGGATCTCCTCCACCAGCGGGGTCACCTCCCGGTCGTTATTGACGATGACCGAGACGGGATTCCGAAAGTTTCGTCCCTTGATTAGGAAGATCCTTTCCACCGCCGCTTCGCTGCGCGCATCGGCGCCGAGGCCGTAAAAGGTCTCCGTGGGATAAGCGACGACCCCGCCCTCTTTCAGGATCCTCACGGCCTCCGCGAGGACCTTTTCATCCGGCTTTCCGGGATCGATTCTCAGGAGGACTGGCATTTCAGGTTTTCGTGCTTCCGCTCGACGTCCTTGGCCATCTTCCGGACATAATCCTGGAGCTTTTTCTGGAGGTTGACGTCTTCCAGAGCGAGAATCCGGACGGCAAAAAGAGCCGCATTCTTCGCCCCCGCCTTGCCGATGGCCATGGTTGCCACGGGAATGCCCCCCGGCATCTGGACCGTGGCCAGGAGTGCGTCCAGCCCCTGGAGCGATGTAGCGTCGATGGGGACCCCGATCACGGGCAGAAAGGTCTGCGACGCGATGACCCCGGCCAGGTGCGCCGCCGCTCCGGCGCCGACGATGATCACCCGGACCCCCCGTTTGGCTACCCCGTGGGTGTACTCAGCCGTCCGCTCCGGCGTCCGGTGGGCGGAGGTCAGGAAGAGTTCATGGGGGATCGCAAAATCCACAAGGACCTTGACGGTCTCCTCCATGATCGGAAGATCGGAATCGCTTCCCATGACGACGCTGACGACAACCCCTGTCGTTTCCTGCATCTCTGTTCAACTCCTTTGCTCACTGTAAAAAAGATAAAAGCATGTGATTGGGACCTCGTCGCGAAGAGCGGTATTCTTTATCAGTGTCTGAAATGCCTTATGCCGGTAAAGATCATCGCCAGACCGTGTTCGTCTGCGGCCTGGATGACCTCGTCGTCCTTGATCGACCCGCCCGGTTCGATGATCGCGGTGATTCCGGCCTCATTGGCCATGTCGATCCCGTCCCGGAAGGGGAAGAAGGCGTCCGAACCCAGGACGCAGCCATCGGTCGGCAGGATGGCCTTCATCTTCGCGATCTTAACCGAATCCACGCGGCTCATCTGGCCCGCGCCCACGCCGACCAGATGGTCCTTCGTCGTGTAGACGATGGCGTTGGACTTGACGTGTTTGACCACACGCCAGGCGAAATCGAGGGCCTGGTACTCTGCCTCCGTCGGCGCCCGCTTGGTAACGATCTTTGCCTTGCGGATGTCGAACTCGTCCATGTCTCGGTCCTGGACGAGGAGACCGCCCATGACCCGCCGGAAGTCGTAGCCGGCAGTGCGCTTGCTGCAGGAAGCAGGGATCTCCAGTACCCGGACGTTCTTCTTTGTGCCCAGGATCTCTACCGCATCCGAGGCAAAGCCGGGGGCGATGATCACCTCGAAGAAGGTCTTGATCAGCTCCTCCGCTGCTCTTTTATCCACGGGGCGGTTCAGGGCGACGATGCCGCCGAAGGCCGAGACGGGATCGCCTGCCATCGCCTTCCGGAAGGCCTCGGCCATGTCGCCGTCGGATGTGGCCGCGCCGCAGGGATTGGCATGCTTGATGATGACGACGCCGGGCAGGGGGACGTCGGAGACGATCTGCCAGGCGGCGTCGCTGTCCATGATGTTGTTGTAGGAGAGCTCCTTTCCCTGGAGCTGCCGCGCGTTGGAGAGGGCCGAGAGCTGCGGGTCCGTCTCACGGTAGAAGGCGGCCTTCTGATGGGGATTCTCACCATAGCGGAGGTCCTGCGCCTTGGTGAATTGGCAGGAGAAGGTGTCGGGGAAATCCCGCTTCTCGATACTTTCTGCGCTCAGCAGTCCGAGATAGTTGGAGATGGCGCCGTCGTACCGGGCGGTAAGCTGGAAGGTCTTTTTCGCCAGCTCGAAATTGGTCGCATCCGAGATCTTGCCCCCCGTCCGCTTCATCTCCGAGAGTATCTTCTCGTAATCCTCCGGATCGGTTACGACGGAGACGAAGCGGTAGTTTTTAGAGGCCGCTCGGAGCATCGTGGGACCGCCGATATCGATATTTTCGATGGCTTGCTCCAGGGTGCACCCTTTCTTGGCGACCGTATCCTCGAAACGGTAGAGATTGATGACGACCATGTCGATCAGGTCGATGCTGTGTTCCCGGAGGGCATTCATATGCGCATCGTTGTCCCTGAGCGCGAGCAGGCCGCCGTGGATCTTCGGATGCAGGGTTTTCAGCCTTCCATCCATCATCTCCGGGAAGCCGGTGTAGTCGGAGACGTCGGTGACCGGGACCCCGCTTTTTCTCAACTGTGCCGCCGTTCCCCCGGTGGAGAGGATCTCTACGCCGAAGGATCGGAGCCCCTGGGCGAATTCGACGATCCCTTTCTTGTCCGTCACGCTGATCAGCGCCCTCTTGATGTCGTTCAGATGCATGTTATTCTCCTATGAAGATGGGTTCTTTTTTATTGTCCTCATGTGGTCGATCCTCTTACGGATGAGCGGTCCGGTGCCGATGTCGGGCCGGTGGTCCACGGGACCCCGGATGGCGGAGACGGCGCCTTCGGCGATCCTTTCCGCCTCTTCCAGGCCGTCGGCGATACCGACCACGCCTATTGCCCGCGAAGAGGTCATGTAAAGCCCGTCCGGCCTCTGATCGATGGATGAATAATAGAGTCGCGCTCCTCGTGCGTCGCCGATCTCGATCCGGGACGATGCGGAAGCGGCCTCGGGGTCGTTCTGGGAAAGGCCGTAGCCCCTCGGAACGACATATTTGCACACCGTCGCCTTTTTTTCAAATACTATGTCGAGGCGTTCGAGAGATCCGTCGATAATCGCCCGGCAGACGTCGATGAAGTCGGTCCGGAGGAGGGGGAGGATATTCATCGCCTCGGGATCGCCGAAACGGGCGTTGTATTCGATCAGTTTCACCCCGGAGCGGGTGATCATGAAGCCGCCGTACATGACCCCCTTGTAGGGAATGCCCGTCTCCCGGCAGATCGCCCCGGCGACCTTTCGGGTGATCTCCAGGCCCTCGGCTACGGCATCGGCGCCGAGGAAGGGGAGGAGATGGTCTGGGCAGGAGTAGGAGCCCATCCCGCCCGTGTTCGGCCCGCGGTCGTCGATGAAGCGCCGCTTGTGGTCCTGGACCGGGGGGGTCGCCACGACCGTTCGGCCGTCGCAGAGGCACTGCAGGGAGAACTCCTCCCCCTCTAATTTTTCCTCCACGGTCACACCGGGATGGCTTTTCAGGATTGTGCTGCAGTGGTCGAGGGCCTCTTCCCTCGTTTGAAAATGGTCCCCCTGGACGAGAACCCCTTTTCCGCCGGTGAGCCCGTCCGGTTTGAGGACGATGCCGGTGAGTTCAGCGAAGAAGGCCTCGATACCGGCAACCGATGTGAAATTCCTGAATTTTGGATTTCCCGGGATACCGTACTTGTCCAGCAGGTTCCTTGTGAAGGACTTCGATGTCTCCAGGCGGGCCAGATTCCTGGTCGGTCCCACTGCCGGGATTCCCGCCGTCAAGAGAGCATCCACAAAGCCGTGACTCAGGGGGTCCTCGGGACCGACAATGGCGAAGTCGGCGCCGCAGTCTCTGGCAAAAGCTACCGCCGCTTCCGGCGCATCGTACCGGCCGATGAAGACCTTCTCCGAAAGTGAGCCGATGCCGGGATTGTTGGTTTTCATGAAGGAGTAGATTCGGGGATTGCGGCCCGAACGCATGACCGCTTCGGCGATCGCATGTTCCCGGGCGCCGTTGCCGATGAGAAGGACGTTGGTCATAGGGAGGCCTCCTTAGAGCTGCTGACTTTTTATTCTACACACATATCGAAAAAAAGGGACGGAGTCAAACAAATCCGCTGCCGGGATGCAGGAGACAAATAGTTTGTCTTTTCCCGGCGTGATCTGCTAAGTTTCATCATGGTCCTTTCTTCCGACGCAGTGCGGAAGGAGGTAAAAAGTGAAAGTTGGGAAAGGGTAAAAGGTGGTGACGAGGCATGAAAGGCAAAATCGATGCCCCGGATGGGGCGAAGGATGGGTTTTGTACAATCATCCTGGCGGCGGGCAGGGGAACGCGGATGAAATCCGATCTGGCGAAGGCGCTCCATCCCCTTTGCGAGGCGCCCATGCTGAGTTATCCGGTCGCGGCGGCCCGCGCGGCGGGCTCGGAGCGAATCGCCGTAGTTATCGGCCATCAGGCGGAGCAGATCCGCGAAACATTCCGGAATCAGGGGCTGATCTTCGTGGAACAGAGAGAACAACTTGGCACCGGTCATGCCGTCCTTCAGGCCCGGGAGGTCTTCCAGGGGTATGATGGCGCCATCGTCATCCTCTGCGGCGATGTCCCGCTGATCAGGCCGGCGACCGTGCGCTCTCTGTATGAGAGGCACCACTCGGAGCGGGCGGCGGTGACCGTCCTGACTGTGATTCTGGAAGAACCCTCGGGTTATGGCCGGGTCGTCAAGGCCGGTTGCGGGTGCATCCTGAAGATCGTCGAAGAAAAGGACGCCACGACCAAGGAGAGGCAGATCCGCGAGATCAATACAGGGATCTACTGCGTGGAGAGCCGTTTTCTCTTCACAGCGGTCGCCGGACTCGGCAACCGGAACGCCCAGAGGGAATACTATCTCACCGATATCGTTGAAATTGCATGTAAAAAAGGTATGAAGGTCGATTCGTTCCTGGCCGGCGATCCGCTGGAAGTCATGGGGATCAATACGCCCGAAGACCTGGAAAGGGCCGGCCGGCGAATGGAGTCGCAAGGCCTGCGGCAATCCGCGCCGGTAAAAGAGGGGGGGGAGACGCCTCATGTATATCGGCCGCTTAGTTCTTAAAAACAATGTTTTTCTCTCTCCGATGGCGGGGATCACCGATCTTCCCTTCCGGACGATTGTCCGTGAATTCGGCTGCGGCCTCGCCTTCACCGAGATGGTCAGTGCCAACGGCCTCCTGCGGGGGATGGGGAAGACCGGTCGTTATCTCGACTCCTCTTCCGCCGACCGGCCGCTTGGGGTTCAACTCTTCGGCTCTGATCCGGAGACTGTGGCGGAAGCGGCAAAGATTGCGGCGGAGATGGGTGCGGACCTGCTGGACATGAATATGGGCTGTCCGGTGAAAAAGGTGGTCAAAACCGGCTCGGGCGTGGCGCTGATGCGTGAGCCGCAGCGGGCAGGCGCCATCCTCCGCGCCGCGAGAAGTGCATCGGACCTTCCCATGACGGTCAAAATCCGGGCCGGATGGCGCCAGTGCGAAATCAACGCCCTCGAAATCGGCCGCATCGCCGAGGAATGCGGCGTGGATGCCGTCATCCTCCACCCCCGCACGGCCGATCAGGGATTCGGCGGCAAGTCAGACTGGGGACTGATTGCGGATCTCAAGGGGCAACTGCGGATCCCCGTAATCGGCAGCGGGGACATCCGCTATCCTGTGGACGCAGCCCGGATGTTCCTGGAGACCGGCTGCGACGGGATCATGGTGGGGAGGGGCGCCCTGGGGAATCCCTGGATCATCAGGAATATTCTCTCCCATCTGGCCGGAGGCGATATCCACCCGCCGTCCCTTGCGGAGAGGGAGGGGGTCATCCGGCGGCATCTGGAGATGGCCATCGATTATTACGGAGAGGAAGTCGGGACCAGGGATTTCCGGAAACATCTTCTCTGGTATACGAAGGGGTTGCGGGGGGGCGCCCAGTTCCGCCAGGCGGCTGGGAGGATCAGCGACCGGGCCTCGGTATGGGAAGCGCTGCAGGAATATTTTCAAGCGCTGACGGAATCTGCCGGACGGGAAATAAGATCTTGACTTTTATTGGTCCAGTTGTCATAATAAATTACAAAACTCTCATGACGCCATGGACCGGGTGTGGCGGATGTGATTCGCGTTGACATGAAAGATGGGGGAAATCGTGGAATTTCTGAAATTTGATGAGTTGGAGAAGAAGATCACCGGTCTGATCGAGGAATACGCGTTACTGAAGAAGCGGAACCTGGAATTAGAGGAGCAGTTGAAAAATAAAACAACGGAGTTGGAAGAGACGAGCAAAAAAATAGGGGGGTTGAAGGAAGAACGGGATGCCGTACGCACAAAGGTGGACTCGCTTCTTGATTTGCTTCAGGAAATAAAGGCGCCTTAGAACAAACCTCGAGGTCGTCCATTGAAAAAGCGCTTTGAAGTCAGGATACTGGGGCAGGATCTATCAGTCATAAGCGATTCGGGGGATGAGCATGTAGAAAATGTGATCAGGTATGTCAGTGAAAAGGTGGAGGAGGCGGGAAAGGCCGCCGGCAGCAAGAACGCCTTGAACATTGCCATCCTGGCCGCATTGAACATTGCGGATGAGTATTTGCGGATGATGGGAGTAAAAGAAAACATTTACAGCCAATTGGAGAACAGATCGGAACAATTGATTCATTTGATCAATGATATAAGGTAAATAAATCATCCCCTGCGATGTGCGTGATTAACATTCGTTTTTTGAGCCAACACCTTGGAACCGGGGGCCTTTCCTTGTCGTCGTGAGCATGTCCGCCGGCGTTCCGCGACAGCGGGCGGTGGAAAGCCTGAAGCGGCAATAGTGGCGCCCACTTTTCAACTGGTTCAAAAAGGTGGTTAACACGGCATTGTGGGGGTTTTTTTGAACTCATCCCCCGCTCACCGGTTCGATCGCCTCTCTTCCCCTGACCTCCCCGGATCAATCCACAGTACAAATTGATTGGTGTTTGTAAAACATTATGGAGGTGAGAACTTTGCCATATAACGGAAGTGTGTGGATGCTGGTCATATTGGTGGCGCTGATCGTTGGCCTGGCGCTGGGATACATTATAAGACAGAGGCTTTCCAGGAAAAAACTTGAATCCTGCGAGAACCTGTCGACGAGGATCATTGACGAGGCCAAGAAGGAAGCAGAGACCATCAAGAAGGAGGCTATCCTCCAGACCAAGGAAAACCTGCTCAGGGTAAAGACCGAGTTCGAAAGGGATACCCAGGACAGGAAGGTCGAGCTAGATAACCTGGAACGGAGGCTCAGGTCGAAGGAGGAGAATATTGAGCGGAGATCCGACCTCCTGTCCCAGAAGGAAGCTGCTTTAGAAAATCGGGAGAAGGCGATCCTGAACAAGGAGTCCCAACTCAATGAAAAACATGAGCGGGCTAACCGGATGCTGGAAGAGCAGAAACTCAAACTGGAGCAGATCGCCGGCATTACCTCGGAGGAGGCAAAGAACTTCCTCATCCAGGCGATGGAAGCCGCAGCAAAACGGGATGCTGCACTGATGATCAGGAAGATCGAGGAGGATGCCAAGCGGACGGCGGACAAGGCGTCTCGCGAGATCATTTCCTATGCGATACAGCGTTATGCAGGCGATTATGTAGCCGAGAACACCGTATCGGTTGTGAACCTTCCCAATGATGAGATGAAGGGGAGGATCATCGGTCGGGAGGGAAGGAACATCCGGGCTATCGAGGCCGCGACAGGAATCGATCTGATCGTCGATGATACGCCGGAGGCTGTCGTACTATCAAGTTTTGACCCGGTTCGGCGTGAGGTGGCTCGCCTCTCCATGGAGAGACTGATCACCGACGGCCGGATCCACCCGGGAAGAATCGAAGACATTGTCAAGAAGGTCCGAACGGAGGTGGATTCCATCATCAAAGAAACAGGAGAGCGGATCTCCTTCGATGTAGGCGTTCACGACCTGCATCCCGAGTTGATCACTCTGCTCGGCAGCCTCAAGTTCAGAACGAGCTATTCTCAGAATGTCCTTCAGCATTCCATCGAAGTAGCCCATCTGACAGGGATGATGGCGGCGGAGCTGAAGATGAACATCAAGGAGGCGAAGAGGGCAGGGCTCCTCCACGATATCGGGAAAGCCGTCGATCATAAGGTGGAAGGGACACATGCAGCGATCGGCGCGGATTATGCCAAGCGGTTCGGCGAATCGCCGCGGATCGTCCAGGCAATTGCCACCCACCATGACGACGGCAGGACCAATACCCTGCTCGGCGTTCTCGTCCAGGCGGCGGACACCCTGTCGGCGGCGAGACCGGGGGCGCGGCGGGAGATGCTGGAGAGCTATGTCAAGCGGCTGGAGGAACTTGAAAGTATCGCCAATTCTTTTAGTGGCGTCGACAGGTGTTTTGCGATCCAGGCCGGGAGGGAAATCCGTATCTTTGTGGAAAGTGAGAAGATTTCAGATAACGATACGGTGATGCTCTGCAAGGATATAATCAAGAAAATCGAGGCGGAACTTGCATATCCTGGACAGATCAAGGTAACCGTCATTCGGGAGACGAGGGTTTCCGATTTTGCGCGATAGGGCGCCTTCATGAAAATACTGTTTATCGGGGATATCGTGGGAAAGCCGGGCCGAAGGGCCGTCCGCGAACTTCTCCCGGGGATCGTCGAGGAACGCCGGATCGATTTCGTGATCGCTAATTGCGAAAATTCGGCGGCGGGATTAGGTGTGACGGCCGAGATTGTCGAAGAGCTGTACGGCGCCCGTATCGATGTCCTGACCTCCGGAAATCACATCTGGGATAAGAAGGAGGTCATGGAATTTGTGGATGATTACGAGACGCTTCTCCGGCCAGCGAATTATCCCGAGGGAACCCCTGGTCGGGGGAGCGTAGTGAAGCCCACCCCCGGCGGCATCCACGTCGGAGTGATCAATCTCGCCGGCCGGGTCTTCATGCATCCCCTCGATTGCCCCTTCCGAACCGCCGAGCGGGAGATCGAGAAAATGAAGCAAAAGGCGCACGTGATCATAGTGGATATGCATGCGGAGGCGACCTCGGAAAAGATTGCGATGGGCTGGTATCTGGATGGCAGGGTCACGGCTGTTCTGGGAACCCATACTCATGTTCAGACGGCCGATGACAGAATTCTGCCCGGCGGCACCGCATACATCACCGATGTCGGGATGACGGGCCCCTTCGACTCCGTGATCGGTATTAAAAAGGAGGCCATCCTGCAGCGATTTCTCCTGCAGATCCCCAACAAGTTCGAGGTCGCCAAGAGAGATGTCCGTCTCCAGGGAGTAGTGGTGGAAATTGCTCCTGATGGCCGGGCCCATTGTGTGGAAAGGTTGAACGTGTCATTGAGGGGCAGTGAAGCTGATTTTGAATCCTGAGCTGTTTTGGTGAGGATTTGCGGCCGTCAGGAAGCTCCTGGGACTTTGGAGGGATACGTTGAAGAGCGTCTACGAAATATTTAAGGAGAGGGGATTCATCGAACAGATCACCGATGAGCCGCTGATTAGCGATATCCTCGAATCCAGGCACATCACCTGTTATATCGGCTTTGACCCTTCGGCGGCCAGCCTGCACATAGGCTCGCTGGTGCCGATCATGTCTCTGTCCCATATGCAAAGGCATGACCACAGGCCGATCGCTCTCGTTGGGGGGGGAACCGGCCTGATCGGAGATCCCTCCGGCAAGTCTGAGATGCGCCAGATCCTCACCCGCGGACAGATCGATCACAATGCCCGTTGTCTGCGGCAGCAGCTCTCGCGATATCTTGATTTCGGCGCGGGAAAGGCGATCCTGCTGAACAATGACGACTGGCTCACCCAGTTGAATTATATCGAATTTCTCCGGGATATCGGACGACATTTCAGCGTGAACAGGATGCTCACTGCCGAGAGCTGCCGTATCCGTCTGGAAAAGGGTCTCAATTTCATTGAATTCAATTACATGCTCCTGCAGGCCTACGATTTCCTCTATCTTTTTAAACATTACGACTGTCTCATGCAGATGGGGGGAAATGACCAGTGGGGCAACATGGTGGCCGGTATCGATTTGATCCGGAGGGTGGAAGGGAAATCGGCCTTCTGCATGACATTTCCTCTAATCACCACGTCGCAGGGGCACAAGATGGGAAAGACCGAGAAGGGAACGGTCTGGCTCGATCCGGAGCTCACCTCGCCCTACGAATATTACCAGTACTGGATCAACACGGAAGACGCCGACGTAAAGCGGTTTCTATCCCTCTTTACCTTACTGCCGATGGAGGAGATCGGGGAGGTCAAAACGCTGAACGACGCACGCCTCAACATGGCCAAGGCCGTTCTGGCCTTTGAAGCGACAAAGATAACCCATGGCGAAGAAGCGGCCATCGCTGCTTTTAAGAAGTCCGCGAAGCTTTTTGGCTTTCGGTCAGTCGAAACGGGGTTGTTTCCGTCCAGTACGATTCCACGGGATGACGTGAGAGCGGCAGCTCATATCGTACTTCCAGCCCTGTCGCCTACAGCCTCGGGGACTTCCCCTCTAACAATAGAACGCAGGAGACTGGAAGCGTATATCCCTGCCTTCGAGTTGTTTCACGAGACGAACCTGTGCGCTTCCCGTGGGGAGGCGAGACGTCTCATTGCCCAGGGAGGAGGCTATGTCAATGACCGGCAGATCGGGGCCTTCGATGAAAGGATCGGCCTTTCAGACGCGGACGAGAAAGGCGAAATCCGCCTGCGGAAGGGAAAGAAAAGGTATGTGATTCTCACCGTAAGGTAACGAAATGTCCGTCTCGCGGGCCGGTAGACTGAAATGATATCATTTAATTCCGATTACATAGAATGGGTTGAAAAAATTGAAATTTATGCTTGACACTTGGATGGGTGTAAGGTAGAAAAAGCCGCTATTCGTTAACAGAGTGGTTGGAGAAAATGTAATTTTAATTTCCTCTTGACTTCCCCCGGATAAAAATTGTATATTTAAAATTCCTCAAAAATAGAGGAACAGTGATAAGCAAAGTTTTTGGAAATTGTTCTTGACAGGAAATGAAATTTGTTTTAATTTTACTGGCTCGTTTCTGACTGGCTCTTTGGAAATTGAATAGTGGGATAATTGATTTGTGGGTCCTTTTATACACGTAACAAAAGGGAGAGCAATCTCCTTGAACAGGATTAAAACTTGAGAGTTTGATCCTGGCTCAGAACAAACGCTGGCGGCGTGCCTAACACATGCAAGTCGTACGAGAAAGGGTCCTTCGGGACCTGAGTAAAGTGGCGCACGGGTGAGTAACGCGTGGATAATCTGCCCTTCAGTTGGGAATAACTCATCGAAAGGTGGGCTAATACCGGATAATGCTGTGAGACTTTGGTCGATCAGCCAAAGAGAGCCTCTGCTTGCACGCCCTCGCTGAAGGATGAGTCCGCGTACCATTAGCTAGTTGGTAGGGTAATGGCCTACCAAGGCGACGATGGTTAGCTGGTCTGAGAGGATGATCAGCCACACTGGAACTGAAACACGGTCCAGACTCCTACGGGAGGCAGCAGTGAGGAATTTTGCGCAATGGGGGCAACCCTGACGCAGCAACGCCGCGTGAGTGAAGAAGGCCTTTGGGTCGTAAAGCTCTGTCAACCGGGAAGAAGTTATTGTTATCTAATAGGTAGCAGTATTGACGGTACCGGTGAAGGAAGCATCGGCTAACTCCGTGCCAGCAGCCGCGGTAATACGGGGGATGCAAGCGTTATTCGGAATTATTGGGCGTAAAGGGCGCGTAGGCGGTTTTGTCGGTCAGATGTGAAAGCCCAGGGCTCAACCCTGGACGTGCATTTGAAACAGCAAGACTTGAGTACGGGAGAGGAAAGCGGAATTCCTGGTGTAGAGGTGAAATTCGTAGATATCAGGAGGAACACCGATGGCGAAGGCAGCTTTCTGGACCGATACTGACGCTGAGGCGCGAAGGCGTGGGTAGCGAACAGGATTAGATACCCTGGTAGTCCACGCAGTAAACGATGTACACTCGGTGTAGCGGATATTAAAATCTGCTGCGCCCAAGCTAACGCATTAAGTGTACCGCCTGGGGAGTACGGTCGCAAGAC